>DAOTXI010000719.1:0-11878 GCA_034435475.1 Anaerolineales bacterium | reverse complement strand
ATCTTATCCAGCACTGTCGAAAGGTCCAGAGTGCCTTAGATGTCGCGCCCGACTTCGTTCAAGGCTTCCGATTCGCGCGCATGGCGTAGGGTTTCATCGAAGAGCCGCGCTTTATCGAGAGCCGCGCTCAAACTGGCGGAAATGGTGCTCAACAGATTGATGTCTGACTGGGTGAATGCGTTTTCGTGATCGAGGTTTTGCAGGCTGAGAATGCCGGTCACCTGGCTGTTGACGATCATCGGCGCGAAGAGCAGGGATTTGGGGGCTTCCCCGGCGGAGGCGGGCGCTTCTCCAAGTTCATCTGCGAGCGATATGTAGCCTTCGTTGATCAACAACGGCGTTTGCGACTCGATCACTTGTTTGCGGAATCCATCCACAGGGGCGGGGCGCTCGGCGTACATGCGCTCCCCGCGTTCCTTGATGTAGCGGTGCCGCATCTCGCCCGTGGCGGGGTAATACAGCGAGATCAATGTCACCTGGGCGTCGAAAATTTCGGCAACCTTGTCGCCAATCAGGTCAATGATGGATTGGGGTTCGAGGTTCGAGACCAATAATTGTTGCAGGCTGTTGATCACGCCCAATTCCGCGTTGCGTTCAGCAGTCTCTTTGAGCAGCCGCTCGCTCTCTTTGAAAAGGTGCGAATTTTCGATGGCAACCGATGCCTGATCGGCAAATAATTTCAGCAGACGCAGTTCATCTTCGGTAAAAGTACGCGCTTCGGCAAAGTGGATGTTCATGACTCCCACCACCCTCATGCGGTACTTCAACGGCAGTCCGATCAGGGCGCCTTTCCACCCGGGGGAGGTATTCGCATAGAGGGGATGTGAGCGCATATCCTCCACAAGCACGATCTCGCCAGTTTGCGCAACGGTGTCTGTGATGCCGCCGGGACGCGGCGCGGCGACCGGCACATCCCTGATCTCTCCATGCGAGATGGCAGTGCCGAATTTCAGTTCTTTGTTTTCGTAAAGAAACAGGTTGATATTCTCAATACTGGGCATCAACGCGGATGTGTTGATCAACAGCGAATCCAGTACCTTTGTGTAGTCGAGATTTACCGACAGGTCTATGGCTGCCCGGCGGATGGCTTCCAACTCGATATTTCGTTGTTCGGTTTCTCTCAACAGGCGTCTTGTTTCGTCGAGCAGGCGGGCGTTCTCCAGCGCGGCGTTCAACGACCCCGCCAGAGTTTCCAGAAACTGGACCTCGAAAGGCTCAAAGGAGTTTTCGTGTTCCATGTTTTGCAGAGAGATCACACCCCGCACTTCATCTCCCGCAATCAATGGCACGAACAGGACCGATTTCGGAATGAGCGACCCAATGACCAGTTCCGCGCCATATTTCCCCATTTCCTTCCCGACTTTCTCATTTATCAAAATGGTCGTTTTAGTAGCGATCAGGGTTTTGACCAGTCCGCTCATCGGGCGCGGTTCAAGATATTCACGCCCGTGGCGGTCTTCATAGTAGTTGAAAATTTGCGTCCCGGCTTGATGGTCGAAAGTGGCAATGATGGTGGTCTGTGCGCCGAATACCTTGCGGATTTTTTCCCCCACAAGATTGTAGATGGCTGTCAGGTCCATTTTCGAGGCGAGACCATCCTGCACGCTTTTGATAATGGTAAGTTCCGCCTCGCGCTGTAATAGTTCCTTTTTTAGGCGGGTGGTCGAGCCCCGTCCCGTCCCGCTCTGTTTGGCGGTTTTCGCGGCGGCTGCTTTTCTGGGTTTCTTTTCCTTCGTCCCGGGTTTTGGCATGGTGTCCTCTGATGTCAAATCAGTTTACATACGGCGTGTCGAATCGTCAATGGCGGGATGAAAAAAAACAGGCGGGTCGCGCCTGTCTGTCATTCAATTGTCATGAACCGTATTAAACCCTCCGCAAGGCAAGGATGGTGATATCGTCGAACTGATCGGCGTCGCCGATGAACGCCTCCAACTCCGCTCCGATTTGATCCACAAAGGAAGCCGCTTCCACGGGTTTGTTTTTTACGAGTTCCTTCAAACGATCATGACCGAAAAACCCGTTCTGAGCATCTTTGGCGTCCGGGATCCCATCGGTGAAGACCAAAAGACCATCGCCGGGGTCGAGGCGGGTTTCCTGCACTGTGAATTTTGCGTCTGGGTTGAAACCAATGACCGGTCCCGTTGGGCGCAGTTCCTCCATTCCGCCGTTTTTGCGGATGAGATACGGCGCTTCGTTGCCTGCGTTGATGTAGGTCAAGGCGCCGGTCGAGCCTTCGATCAAGCCGATGAAAAGCGTCGAGAAAACCAGCGCAAGTTCGTGCGTTTCAGCTACATACCGGTTTGTAGCGCTGACTGCTCCGTACAGACGGGCGACAGGGGAGAGGTCTGCACTTTCAACGCCCGATGACAGGCTGGCGGACGCCGTCGCTCGAAGCAGGCTGCGGAACAGGGTCATGAACAAAGCCGCGCCGACCCCTTTTCCGCACACATCCCCAACGACAAAGACCAGTTCGCCGCCGGGCAGGGTAAACGCATCGTAATAATCGCCCGCCACGAACTTGGCGGCTTTGAAATATGGGGCGAGTTCCCAGCCGGGCAGTTCGGGCATTTCGAAAGGCAGGAATTGCTTTTGAATTTCCCGCGCAATATCCAGTTCTTTTTCGAGACTTTGCAGGTAGAGTTGTTCCTGGTCATGCAGGCGTTTGCGATCAAGGCTGGCGGAAATGCGCGCATTCAGAATGACCGGCTCGAAGGGTTTGGGCAGGTAATCCTCCGCGCCGCGTTGGATTCCCTTCACCACGCTTTGCAGGTCGTTGTTGGCGGAGATGATGATGATGGGAATATCCCGCGTGACGGGATCAGCTTTGACACGCTCAAGGACAGAGAAACCATCCATAACGGGCATCATAATGTCGAGCAGAACGAGATCGGGCAGGGACTCTTTGATCGCGTCCAGGGCTTCCTGCCCGTTCGATGCAGTCAGCAGGTCAAAGCCTCTTTCTTCCAGTTCCTGTTCGAGGTAATCAATATTGAGCGGCTCGTCGTCCACAATCAGGATGCGGGGCGGAGTATGCATGGTTTATCCGATGTATTTTTTCAAAAGGGCGAAGAGTTCTCTTTCATCCACCGGCTTGGTCAGGTAATCGCTGCACCCGGATTCGCGGGCTTTGATGATCTGGCTGTCCATGGCGTGCGCCGAGAGACCAATGATTGGGGTGTCGGAAAGGGTCTCTCGAATCTTGCGTGTGGCTTCGTACCCATCGAGGATCGGCAGGGAGATGTCCATCAGGATCAGGTCTGGTTTGTTTTCGAGCGCCATGTTCACACCGGCTGCCCCGTCTCTTGCAATGAGCAGGCTGTAATCGTCTTCGAGCAGTTGGGTGAGCAGGTCTATATTAAGTTCGGTATCTTCCACGATCAAAACGGTCTTCATGAATTCTCCTGTGGGTGTGCGGCATGAACGATCTCCCTCGCCAGTTTTTCACCGTCGAAGCCCTGCTTACTCATCACGAGGTGGACGCTGTTCTTCAAGAGTTCCGCCTCTTCATCGCTCAATTCCTTGACACTTAGGACGATGACAGGCAGGTTGCGGGCGGCGGGGTTTTGATTTAATGTTTCGATGACGCCGAAACCATCCAGCCGGGGCATCATCAGGTCGAGCAGGATCACATCCGGATGCTGCGCCTCAACTGCCTCCAAGCCTGCCACTCCATCCAAAGCCGATTCCACTCTGAATTCGGATCCCGGCAACTGTTGGCGCAGCATATCGGCGATGTGCGGGTCATCGTCAATGGCAAGGACATGGATGACTTTCTCCTGTTTTGGCTGGATCACTGTTCGCAATGTGGATAACACCTCAACCGGGTTGAGCGGTTTGAGCAGGTATGCTGCCGCCCCCAGCCTCATGCCCAGAGCTTTCTTATCCACGATGGTGAGCAGGATAATCGGAATATTAGTCGTTGCCGGGTCGCTTTTCAGGTCGTGCAGGACCTGCCAGCCGTCTTTGTCGGGCATGAGAATGTCGAGCAGGATGGCATTCGGTTTAAGTTCGCGGGCTTTTGCCTGCCCCTCAATGCCATTCCGCGCGCCGACAACTTCAAATTCATCCCGCGCCAGGTTTTCCTGCAAAAGGTAAACGGCGTCCGGGTCGTCGTCGATGACGAGGATCAGTTTTTTTGCAGGGTCCGTTTTCGGCTGAGACGTGGTTTTATGGACGGGCTGGGTATCGGGTTCGAGAGAGGCGGGTTTCGTCCCGTATTGGACCGGGATGCTAAGGGTGAAGGTTGAGCCTTTGCCATATTCGCTTGCCGCGGTCAAGTCTCCGCCCAGCAAACGGGCAAGGTCGCGGCTGATGGTGAGTCCCAGCCCCGTGCCGCCGTATTGACGCGTGGTGCTTGTATCTGCCTGTTGGAATTCATCGAAGATTTTTCCCAGGGCTTCTTCTGAAATGCCGATGCCCGTATCGCTGACGGCTACGATGAGCATTTTGTTTTCGATTCCGGCTTTCAGAGTGATCTTGCCCGCGGCGGTAAACTTGGCGGCGTTGCTCAGCAGGTTGAGGACGATCTGTTTGATCTTGTCCTGGTCTGAGTAGATGCTTCCTAGATTGTCTTCGATGTTTTTCACCAACCGTACGGCAGGTTTGACAAGGGGCGCAGCCGTGTTGGCGCACAGATCCATAAGCGAATTGACATTAATGTCCGCAGCTTGCACATCCATGCGCCCGGCTTCGATCTTGGCGATATCGAGCACGGTGTTGATGAGGCTGAGTAAATGCTCCGAACTGGAGAGGACTTTATCGAGGTTTTCCAGTTGTTTTTCGGGCAGCGCATCTTCGCCTTTTCTTCTGACGATGCGTGTGAAACCGATGATGGCATTGAGCGGCGTGCGCAATTCGTGGCTCATGTTGGCAAGGAAGGCGCTCTTCGCCTGGTTGGCGTTTTCCGCGGCTTCGCGGGCTTCTTTCGCTTCGTTGAAGAGGCGCTGGGTTTCGTCGAAGAGGCGTGCGTTTTGGATGGCAACGCCCATGTTTGCGGAAAGGGTTTGCAGGAGGCGCAGGTTGCTTTCATTGAAGGCGTGGGCTTTGTAACTTTGCACATCCACCACGCCCAGCACCTGGTCGCCGACCATGATCGGCACGCCCATGTAGGATTTGATATCTTCTTCATCCTCCGGGGCGGTGACGTACGCCGCCGCGCCGTTATCGTTGATCTCTCCGACGGTATTCAATAGAAGCGGCTGTTTGGTGATGATGATCTTCGAGGTCAGCCCTTCACCCAGTTCCCAGGGCGGTTCGTTCTCGTAGTATTGGTTGTTGCTGTAACTGAAAGTCAGTTGCACGACGTTGCTGGCGGGGTCGTAGAGCAGGATGTCCACGATCTCGGCGTTGAAGATCTCCTGCACCTTGTTGCCCACGTTGTGAGTGACCGCGCGGACATCGAGCGCGCGCGTCATTGATTCGCTGACGCTGTTGAGGATGGCAAGCTCGGCGGCGCGCTGCTCGGTCTGTTTGAGCAGGTTTTGCGACTCTTCGAAGAGTTGTGTGTTTTGAATGGCGATGACCGCCTGGCGCGCCAGGTTATTCATGAAATCCAGCTCGGCTTCGGTAAAGGAATTATCCTTTCCGTTTCGCCAGACCGCCATGAGCCCTTTAAGCTCATCATTGGCAAGCAGGGGAATGGCAAGCATGTGTTCGTCTGGTGTTGTTTCCGTCCCGACAATCACTAACGCGCGCGGGTCGTTGTTGGTATCGTTGACGATCTCGGCTTTTTTGGTCAGGGCGATGTTGCCCAACAGTCCTTCGCCCAACGAGATCGTGTCATTCTTGAGTTCCTCGGCTTCTTCTCCAACGGCGGCGATGGCGCGGAAGATTCTTCCCTCCTTCTCCGGCAGGAAGAGCGCGCTCAAGTTGCCATCCAACAGTTCTTTGGCGTGGGTGGCAATGCTTTCCAGCACGGTGGTCGCTTCGAGACTGGAGGAAATATCGCGCCCCACTTCAGTGAGGGTTGCCATTTCTCTTGCGCGGCGCTGGGTTTCGGCGTGAAGCCGCGCGGTTTTTATCGCAGCCCCGGCATTGGCGGCAATGGTGGAAAGCAGACGCAGAGAGTCTTCATCGAATACGCCTTCCTTCTGCACGCTCTGCACACTGAGCACACCAATGGTTTCGCGCCCGGCTTGGATGGGCACTCCCAGATATGAACGTGCCTTGCGTCCGAGTCGTTGAATGCCCAGCGCGTTGCTTTGTTCTTCCATATTGCGGTTGAAGATCAATGGCTCTCCATCGCGGATGATGCGGCTGGTCATGCCGTCGCCAAAGGGGATGGGTTCGATCTCATCTCCATATTGATAGGGGAACTGGATCATGTTGGTCTGCGGATCGAGCAATGCCAGGTAGGCGATATCGGCATTGAAGGTTTCGCGGCTCTGACTCCCGATGAGCTGGATCATGTTATCCAAATCTGTCTCTGCCACCAAAGCCTGGGTAACCGTGCTGATCGCCGACAGCTCGCCGGCGCGTTCTTCGGTCTCGCGCAGGAGGCGCTGGGTTTCGTCCAGGAGGCGGGCGTTTTCAAGGGCGATACCGGTTGCGTTTGAGATGGTCTCCAGCAGGCGCATGTCGGAGGGGGAGAAGAAGTTTTCAAAATCCAAATTCTGAAGGGAGATGCCTGTGACCATGTTGCGGCGGATCAGAATGGGTACGGCGCAAAGAGACTTTGGAAGCTTGCCGCGCGAAGATTTGAAGTCGGGGAATTGTGCCGCAAATTTATCGAACCCGGTATTTATCAGGAAGCTGGTCTTTGTACCCAGGACATGGTCAACGATGTGATTATGCATCCCCGTGGCGGGTTTGGCGGGGATATCCCATTCCTTCCCCTGTTCGTAGGCGTATTCGTAGGACATCATGCGAGTTTCAATATCAATGTTATAGATCACGGCGCTTTGCACATTGAAGATCTCGGTGATCTTCCTGCCTACCGATTGATAGATGGATTTGATATCGAGGTTCGAGACCAGCGCCTGTTGAACGGTGTTGATCATGGTCAACTCGGCGTTGCGCTGCTGGGTCTGCTCGAAGAGACGGGCATTCTGGATTGCCGCGCCCATATTCGAGGCGATGGTCTCCACCAAACGCACACGCGATTCTGGGAAGGCGTTTTGGTTCTTGAAATCTTGCACGGTGATACCGCCGATCAAGTCTCCGGCAGCGAGGATCGGGACAAGAATCGCTGACTGGGGAATCTCGGGTCCAAAGGTCAGGTTTGAGCCGAACTTTTCCCAAACCTCGGGGGTGATGTTGTTCATGATCAGGGGTTTGCCTTGTTTGGCAAGCCGCCTGCTGAAGGCGTTGAGCGGGGTTGCCCCGGGTTGGACGCGCCGCCCTTCCCGGTAGACATAGATGGGGGTGAGCAGGGAGGTGCTGCCATCATACAAGCCGATGCCGAGGTTTTCGGTCTTCAGTTCGCTACGCAGTTTATCGCCGACCTGGTCTGCCAGAGCTTTCAGATCGAGTTCCTGTGTAAGCGCCTGGCTGATGTTGTTGATGACTGCCAGCTCTGTAACACGGTCCTGTTCTGCCTGGAGTAGCCGGGCGTTTTCGAGGGCGACCCCCATGCTGGATGCCACGGTTTGCAACAGGCGCACTTGCGCTTCGTTGAAGGCGTATTCCCTTTCATGGCTTTGCACAATAATGATACCGATCACGCGGTCGCTGCCGATGATGGGCACATTGACGCTGGATTTGGCGGCTTCGGTGTTGGGCAGCAGAGTTAACCCAAGCGCTTCACGCTCGGCAAGGGTATTGCGTACAAAGGGTTGGCGCGTCTTTGAGATTCTTTCGAATGTGCCGCCTTGTACTGGCGGTCTGGATGGGTACTCGCGGCGTTGACCCTGGATGTATTCGTACACGTAATGCATGAGATTATTTTGGGCGTCATACAGGCGAATGCCCAGGTTTTCGGTGCGCAGGACTTCGCGCAGTTTGTCTCCGGTCAGTTCGACAATGGCTTGCGGATTTAATTCGGCTGCCAGCCCTTGCTGAATGCTGTTAATCACTGCCAGTTCGGTGGCGCGGTCTTCGGTCTCTTTGAGCAGGCGTTGGGTTTCATCAAAGAGACGGGCGTTCTCAAGCGCAACGCTCATGGCGTTGACCACGGTTTGGAGCAGGCGCAGTTCGCTTTCGCCAAAGGCGTGTTCTTTTTCGTAGTTGCCGATGAAGACCAAGCCGACGGCTTTATCACCGGTGATGATCGGCACCGCCATGAGCGATTTTTCCACGTCTGTTCCGGGTATGGTGTATCCGCCGATTTCCTGCATAGCCTGTGGCAGGTTTTCATTGATCACAAACGGCTGACGTGATTCGATGACTTTCTTGGAAACTCCTGTCAAGGGGATGGGGTCAATGTGGATTTTCTGCCCATGTTCTCGCAGATAGAGGAATTCCACCATTCCCGTCTGTGGATTGAACAGGCGGATGTCGAGGTCTTGCGAGTTGAATACTTAGCACAGTTTGTCGCCTACCAGATCGTAGATGGCTTGCATATCCTGTTTGGAGGAGAGCCCCTCCTGCACAGAGTTGATGATGGCTAGCTCAGCGGCGCGGTCTTCGGTGACCTTGAGCAGGTGCTGAGTCTCATCGAAGAGGCGAGCGCTTTCGAGCGCGATGCCCATACTGCCTGCCAACGTTCCCAACAAGCGGATATCCGATTCAGAGAAGGCATGTTCATGCTCAAAATTTTGTAAACTGAAATAGCCATTAACCTTGTCGCCCGTGCCAAAGGGGACGAAGATCAACGACTTCGCCAATTCGGTGCCTTTGATTGTTTTCAATCCATATTTGATGGACTCTTCTCCAGCGTTCTCATTAATGATGATCGGTTGGCGGGTTTCGATCATGTAAAGGTTTCCCGCGCTGAAGGGCAATAACTCATCATCAAAAATGCGTTTGCCGTCTTCAAAGGCATAATCCAGCCGTGAGACTTGTTTTTCATGGTCGAAGGAACTGATCAAGACCGATTGCGCATTGAACATGCTTTGGATCTTTTCGCCGACCAGCTCGAATATGGCTTGCATATCCAGTTTGGAGGCGAGCCCTTGCTGGACGCTGTTGATGATGGCGAGTTCCTGTGCGCGTTGCTCGGTCTCTTTGAGGAGGCGTTGGGTTTCATCAAACAGACGCGCGTTTTCGAGGGCAACGCTCATCGAGTTGGCGAGGGTTTGCAGGAGGCGCACGTCCGATTCACTGAAGGCGTGTTCTTCCATGCTGACAAGATTGATCAAGCCGCGCACTTGATCGCCTGCAATCAGCGGAACAAAGACCACTGATTTTTCAGATTCTGTTCCTGGGAGCGTGAAGCTGCCGAATTTCTTTTCTTCTTCAAGTAAGTTTTCATTAATCACAACTGTTTCGCGGGTTCGGAAAACGTAAGCGCTAAAGCCTACATCCTGCAATGGCGTTGAGAAAATATCCAGCCGTTTTCCGTTTTCATACATATATGGGTAATGGAGTAGATTTGTTTGCGGGTCAATAATGCGGATGTTCAAATCTGCTTGATGGAAAATCTCACGCACCTTGTCACCGACTGCGTCATAGATTCCCTGAATGTTGAGTTCTGCCGCCAAAGCCGCTTGCACGCTGTTGATGATGGCGAGTTCGGCGTTGCGTTCTTCGGTGATTCTGAGCAGGCGCTGGGTCTCGTCGAAGAGACGGGCATTCTCGAGAGCGGTTCCCAGCGAGGCGGCGATGGTGGTCAGTAGGCGCAGTTCTGATTCTCCAAAGGCATTCTCGCGTTCGAAGTTTTCAATATCCAGGATTCCAATCACGCGATCTTTGCTGATGATGGGGACATAGATCGCAGACTTCGCCTGATCAGTTCCCGGGATTGGATTTGGCATTTCCTTCACAGTGTTAAAAATCACTGGTTTGCGGGTGGCGATGATATTTACCGTCCGCCCGGTTTTAAGTAGAGCCACTGGCGCGATGGTCAGTCGCTGGTTATGTTCGTATGCATACAGCGTGTGTATAACACCTTGGGATTCTTCTATCCAAACAATGCCCAGATTGGGTGTCGCTAACACTTCCCGCAACTTATCACCGACCAAATCGACAATGGCTTGGAAGTCCAACTCGGCGGCGAGTCCCTGCTGAATGGAGTTGATGATCTGCAACTCGGAAATATGTTCCTGAAGTTGCGCGGTTCGTTCTTCGACCTTTTGCTCGAGTCCTGCAATTAAGCCAGCATTATCTAAAGCGACAGCGCCTTGATTCGCCAACATGCCGAGCATATCACGGTCGGTGTTGTCGAATGTACCGTAGATGGAGTCCATGTCCACATATAGGTAGCCGAGGAGGGTGTTCTGCGCGATCAATGGAGCGATGATGCGACCTAGACCGCGGATAACCGACCGCTGACCGCCTTCCTTCGTCTGCCGTCTACCGTCTGCGGTCAGTAACTGCGTAGTCCGCGTTTGACGCGCTTTATCAAGATATTTACGAATGGATTTGAGAACGACTGAGGCGTCTTCTCCACGCGGGAGGAGGGAGTCCGCTAAGATTAATTCTGTACTGCCGACTTTAGTCGGCACTTTTGCCTTCCGACTAAAGTGGGCAGTACGCTCGAGAATCAGCCGCTCGCCGCCGATCAGCTCGGTGGCTTCTTCGACTAAGAAGGTTTGAATGGCTTGAATGGATTTCAGCGCATTCAGGCGCAGACCCGTATCCGAGAGGCGTTGGAAGGGTTCGCGCAGGTTCGATTCGATGTTGAGGTGGGCGAAGAGGCGCTCTTTGGACAGTTTGCGTTTTTTGCCATCGGCAACCCAATACTGGATCAATTCGCGGTTTTCAGCCACTTTGTTGAGCGCGTTGCGGCGCAAACCTTCATCACGAATGTTTTGAATGCTTTCGAGCAAAAAGTTGTAGGCGCGGTCGAGAGCTTCTTGTGTTTCTTTGTTCTTTTTGTTGGCAAGCAGTGCCTGGGTATGCCGCCACCAGATGGCTTGCTGGGTGAAACTATCCTGCTTGGCGAACCCTTCTGCGCGGTGCAGCGTCGTGGCTTTGGTTGTGGTTTTGAGCGCGTTAACGAGATCACCATTGGCAAGTTGTATTTTGCCCAGTTCGGTAAGCGCAGTCACTTCAATGCCGAGTTGATGTTGTTGGGCAATTCTTAATGCCGCTTTTTGGTGACGCAGGGCGGCTTTGAGATCGCCCATGTTGAATTTCAAGTCTGCCCAATTGGTTTCGGCTTGATTTTCCATATTGGGGTCGCCCAGAGTCTCAACCAGGGTTGTAAATTCTTTTTGGTGTGTCAGAGCCGTTTCAAATTGTCCAAGGGCGATGTAAACGCCTGCTATGTTTCCCAGGGCATAAATAAAGCCTACCTGCGCATTCATCCTGCGGTTGGCTTCAAGCACCTCGCCTTGCAATCTCGCTGCATGGGAATATAAACCGAGTTCAAGGTAGGTCACCGCAAGGTTGGCTCTTGGAATCTGGATACGGTCTAGATACCCTGCTTTTTCAAAGGCTTCAATGGACTGTTGGAAAGTTCGAAAGGCTTTTGTGATATCTACTTCTGTAACGCTTATCGTATTGAGCGCATTGCCAAGCCCATAGTTATCACCCACTTGCTGGCAATAGGCTAAGGCTTTATGGAGGGCTTCGTCGCGCTTTTCGATCTGGCGGATTTGTGTGTATCCGTTTGCCATTGCCCAATAGGCGCGCCCCGCGCCGGAAAGATCGCCGAGGGCGAGGTACAGGTCAACGGCTTTTTGTGCGCTTTCGATGGCGGCTTCGTTTTTCTGGGTGCGGAATTGCGCTTCGGCGAGGCGGAAGTAGGCGAGGGCAAGCGATTGACGATTTTCGATTTTTGATTTTGGATTGGTTGGTGGTCGAGTAACCCGAGTGTTCTTTGAGGGCGTATCGAGAC
>DAOTXI010000718.1:0-7136 GCA_034435475.1 Anaerolineales bacterium | reverse complement strand
CCGCATTACCGGCTGGCGGGCAGATGCCGACCTTCAACAGCGCTGGAGCCGCATTTACCTCAACAAAAACCCATCGCGTAAAATATTTGTCAAGGCAAAAGAACAATTTGCCAACAGTCCTCAGATCCTGTTTCCGGACCAGGAGATTCGCTGCGCCACACACCAGGTATGTCTGCTACCGCGGCGCAAATGGGACTTCGAACATGGCATCAACCGTCAATCCACGGTTTCCTTCCTGCTCGAAATGGCGATGGGGTTATTATTGATCCTTGGCGGGTTCTTTTCGATATACAACGGAACCCAGGCAGGCAGCACCTGGGATATTTTCATCGGCATTGTCAGCGTCCTATTATTCGGCTTAAGTTTTGGGCTGAATATCCAGGCATTGATCCGCCATTTCCGCAGGAAATAAGGATGGGGAAACATCCCGAAGGCTTCTTGAAAAACAATATCAAGCCGTTTGAGCCTTCAGAACGTTTTTTCATAAATCAATCTCGTATAAGGAAACAAAATGACCGAAAAACCAACAGCAGTTACCGCAAACAAGGGCAAAAAAGAATTCACCATCGCCTGGGATAGCGGGCATGTCAGCGTGTATCCCTTTGGGTTGTTGCGGGCGGCTTGTCCGTGCGCGTCGTGCCGGGGCGGGCATGAGAATATGAAGTCGGAACCGGATGAGGACGTTTTCACGAAGGTGATGGAAGATAATTCTTCGACCCGGATCGCAAATGTGGTCGCTGTCGGCTCGTATGCGCTGACCATCGTCTGGGAGGATGGGCACGATTACGGCATCTACAACTGGCATTATCTGCGGATGTTATGTCCGTGCGGGGAGTGTAGAAGTTAGTTGGATGGTTTGTTAGTTGAATGGTTGTGTAATAAAAAAACAGGCAGCCACAGTACGTGTCTACCTGTTTTACGTGCCTACTTCTCTACTTGTTTACTTGTCTACCTGCTTATTTTTTACAACTACGGCGTGGGTGTTGCTGACGGCGTTCGCGCTGGAGTCCGTGTGGGGGTTCCGGTGACAGGCTTGGGCGTGGAGGTCGAGCCGCCGCCCCGGGGAGTTTGAGTCGCTTCGGGGGTATTTGTCGGCGGGACGAGGGCCTTCAATCGCTCTTGGGCTTCTTCACGCATTTCGGGGGTCATCACATCTTCATCCAGTTTGAGCAGGTCGTTCCAGTTTTTGATCGCGTCGCGGATCTCGTTGCGCTGTTCCTGAATGCGGGCGCGCCAGTACAGTTCGAGAGCCTTTTGCTCGTCGGTCTCCACCAGCCCGCGCGCGGCTTCGATCTGGAGGAAGGCGCTGCCAAATTTATTGGCGTCATAAAAGGCTTGGGCATATCCCAAACGGATCGTGAAATCCTGTGGTTCTTCGCGGACGCCTGCTTCGAGATCATCCACGGCTTCCGCGCCGCGACCGAGTGCGACAAGCGACAATCCGCGATAGGCGAGGTAGTTATTCATCCCCCGGGCGTTGACTTGCTCGCCGCTTGTAATGGCTAATACAGCATTCTCGTACTCGCCGAGGAAGTAATAGGTCATGCCGAGTTTGCCAAAGCCGGTGGCGTCATCCGGTTGATAAACAGTATAGATCCGCAGGGCATCGGCGGCGTTGGCGTAATCTTCACGCGCAAGGTAGAGATCGCCCAATAGTTTATAGGTGGGCATGTTGAGGATATCGGCTGCGTATGCCTTTTGAGCGTATTCGAGGGCTTTATCCTCATTGCCTTGTTCTTCGTAGGCAAGGGCATAGGTCAAATAAACTTCGGGAGAGCCGGGCATGAGTCTCTCGGCAAGTTCAAGGTCGGGGAAGGCGTCTTCGATGTCTCCGCGCCGGATCAGCCAGCGCGCGCGTTCAAGATATGTCTCACCCAAATTCGGATCAAGTTCGATGGCTTGTTCGAATAATTTGGATGGATTGAAACTGGAATTGGACATCAAACGCACGCGGGCAAGACCGAGATAGGGCGGGGCGAAATCCGCGTCCAGGTCTATGGCTTGGTTGTAGTACCTTGCGGCGGTGGAGGTATCCCGTTTGAAGCGGTAGGCTTCGCCGATGTAATAGGGGATGTCGGGCGCATCCGGCTCCATGCGCTGAAGCAGGATCATATTTTCGATGAAGGCGTCCCATTCGCCTTTTTCGTAATGGTCGAAGGCAATGCGGTATTGTTCTGATGAGCCGGAGGTCCGCTTTGTGACGACATACAAGGCGGTTGGTGTATAGGTGGCGGCGAGGAAGGATTCGAGTGGGGTGGGTCCGCTGAAGACTCGTGTTGGTTCGGCAGTTGCGCCGAAGAAAGTGGGAGTGGCAGTAAACGTGGGCGATGGTCCAGGTGTGTTTGTGGGCGGTTCATTCCCGGGACCGAAGCGGGGCAGGATAACGCCGAAATAGAGGACGACACACATGCCAATTCCCATCGCAGCCAGGCTGGCCAGCCGCAGGATGGGGCTACGCAGGAAGACGCGTAATCTGCGTTCCTTGGGTTTTTCATGCGCGACGAGCAGTTTCTCCTCCCAGGCGCGCGGACGGTCCATCGGGAAGGGTTGGATGGTCTCATCGGGGGGCATGGCTCCGAGCAGGATCAAGCCGCGTTTGGCCGTCGCATTTTCCGGGTCCAGTTTGAGAGCCGTTTGCAGGCAGTAGGTGCGCTCTTTTTGGCTCTCCATCGCCGCGCTGAGCCAGATCCAATACATGGCATTGTTCTGGTCGGTTTTGAGCAGGAGGGTCAGCAGTTCTTTTGCGCGCGCTTTATCGCCGCGGCGCATCGCGCTGATGGCTTCCTGGAAGATGGTGTCGTTGTTCTGCTCGGAGAACTGGGAGTTCATGCGCTCATTCTAATTCAATTCATGAAATTCTTCGACCTGATAGGTGAAAACCTGCAATTTCGTGTTCTGCCAGAGATTTCCCCGCTCGCCCATCTTGTAACAAAGCTGTTCGAGGAACTCAACCGGGTTGGGAATCTTCTCCCAGACCTGCGGCAGGAAGGTTGCCTTGCGATAGCTGTGTTTGAGAATAACGCCATCAATGTGCGGACGTAGTTTTTTCAGCAGGTCGTCGGAGTCGGTATATTCCAACTCCTGCGGCGGGGTCAGGCGTGATACTTCGATGTGGATGCGGCTAAATTCCGACTCGCTGACAGGTGGGAAACGCGGATCTTCCATCGCCGCTGAGACCGCATGTTCGCGGACATCCTCCGCCAGCGGCTGGTAGGCTTCGAGAGCGCCGATGCATCCGCGCAGGTTTTCAGCGATGGTCAGCGTTACAAAGGATGCGCCATGTTCACGCAAGGTTTGCGTCAGTGAAGTTTGGTCGATGCGAGGAGAAACCTTTCCCTTTACAGCGTTATCAATCGCCTCGCGTGCGATATGCAAAAGAATTTTTTTCTCCCCTTCAGTCAAAGGAGTTGACATAATGCCCTCCAAAACAAGCAGGTAAACTTCACGGTCTGCCGTCCACCGTCCACGGTTAAATTATTTCACTCACTTTATACGATTTTCCGTAGGGGCAACCCGTCAAGGTCTGTCAGGGCTTTTATTCCAAAGGAAGGGTTGCCCCAGCGACAGGGCGACCCCTCCTGGCGCGACAAAATTCTCATAGATTTGGACGGGTCGCCCCTACTGCGTAACATCAGTTATTTCAGTTTTGCCAGCGTCCAATATTCGCGGTTGTGATAGATCAACGGCTCGCCCTGCCCGGTGCCGCGCGCCGCGATCACCTCACCGATGAAGAGCGTATTCATCCCCGCATCGTAAGTATGTACCACACGGCAATCCATCCACGAAAGACCGCCGGTGATGAGGGGCGAACCGGTCACGAGGGATTCCGTCTGCGCATGAGAAAAGCGGTCCTCGGATTCCGGTAGCCGTCCGGCAAACAAATCGGAGATTCGTTTCTGCTCAGTCGAGAGTATGGTCAGACCAAAGGCGCGCGATTTCATTACCAATTCATGAGTGCGGGTGTTTTGTTGCAGCGAAATGGTGATCAGAGCCGGGTCGAGCGAGATGGATGTAAAAGAGTTAACGGTCATGCCATGCCTGTCGTTTTCGTGGGCAGCGGCAACCACCGTCACCCCCGCCGACCAGGCGCGCATGGCAGACCGCAGTATTTCAGGGTCGAGAGTCATAACGTAAAGGGTCTCCATTCGAGTTCATGATACCTGTGGGAGGATTCAGAGTCAAGCAAACCATAAAATTGACCCACAAACAAACCAAATCTTACCTTAATCCCCATTCATTCTCGCATGGTAAACTCACGCGCATGTCACCAAAGGTCAGAAACATCATCGTTGGGCTGGCAGGCTCGCTCCTGCTGGCTGTCCTGGTCTATCAAATTCCCGCTGTCAAGTCACGCCTCGAATGGCGGCTGGATGTCTTTCAGATTTATGTAAAGAACGTCATTGACCCCGTCGGACCCGTCCCCACCGCCCTGCCCGTCACACCCAAACCTGTCACGCCGACCGTCGCAGTTACAAACACTGCCGTGGTACAAGCCCCGCCAACGGTAACACCCACAGCCACCTTCCCCCCGCTTCCCGCGCAGGCTTCCATCACATCGCCTGAGTACGAACAACAAACCGCAAACAATTGCGGTCCGGCAACGCTCTCCATGGCGCTGCATCTCTACGGCTGGGATGGAAACCAAAGCGACATTTCGAATCTGGTCAAACCCGTCAGCGGCGATCGCAATGTCAACCCCGAAGAACTTCGTTATTACGTCCGCACCCAGGCGGGCTGGCTAAATCTCGAATACCGGGTTGGCGGAGATCTTCAACTACTCAAACGCCTGCTCGCGGCAAATTACCCAGTCATCGTCGAAACCGTTACCTCGCTCAACCCCGCTGACGCGCTCGGACCCACCGACGATCTCTGGGCGGCGCATTATCTGCTCGTCACCGCCTACGACGACTCAACCCAGGATTTCACCGTGCAGGATTCCTACCACGGACAAGACCTGAAAATTTCCTACTCCCAACTCGAAGCCGATTGGAAGCCCTTCAACAACGTTTACCTTCTAACCTACTTCCCGCAATTCGAAGAGGAAGTTAAAACCCTTCTCGGTTCAGACTGGGACCCGAACCTGAATCGGCAGCGAGTCCTTGCCCACACTGAAAGTTTGATCTCCGCCCCCACCGCCGACGCCTTTGACTGGTTCAACTACGGCAGCAACCTTGTCTACTTCGAACGCTACGACGAAGCCGCGCGCGCCTACGACAAATCCCGCGAGCTGGGTCTGCCCCTGCGCATGTTCCGCTATCAATTCGGTCCCTTCCTCGCCTACTTTCATTCCAACCGCAACGAAGACCTTTTGACCCTCACCAACTACGCCCGCGGCGTAACGGAAATGTCTGAAGAAGCCTGGCTGTGGTATGGCTTCGGGCGCTACCGTCAGGGAGATTACGACGGCGCGCTCAAAGCCTGGCAAAAAGCAGATTCGATCAACCCGAACTTCTTCGAAGACCAGGCAAAGAAGGCGATGACATTGGTGCAGTAGGTTGGTAATTAGAGATTGGTAATTTGGCGTAGGAGCGACCCGTCCACATCCTTTAGAACCTGATTGCGCCAAAGAAGGGTCGCCCTGCCGTCGTCAACATACATTAACCGCCACGCGCAAACTCAATGATAAAAAAAACATTCCCTCTCCTCTTCCTTCTCCTCGCAGCCTGTCAGCCCGCGTTGACTCCGACTCTCGAAGCGACAGCAGTCCCTTCACCTACGCCAATTCCCCCAACGGCAACCGTCACCCAAATCCCGCCCACGTTTACGCCAGCGCCAACCGCCGCGCCGGAAAATATCCGCATCTCGCCCAACGACGGCATGACCCAGATCCACATCCCCGCCGGGAAGTTCTTCATGGGCGGCATGGACGTCTATCGCGAGAACGACGAACAACCCGCGCACGAGGTTTTTATCGATTCGTTCTGGATGGATCAGGTCGAAGTGACAACAGGGATGTACGACCTTTGTGTAAAAGCCGGAGCCTGCCGCCCACCGCGTCAACTGCGCTCAGATAACCGCGAGGAATATTTCGGAAACCCCGAATTCCGCGATTACCCCGTCGTCAATGTTGCATGGTACGACGCCAATGCATATTGCCAATGGGCGGGGCGCCGCCTGCCCACCGAAGCGGAATGGGAACGGGCAGGGCGCGGCGACGATAAACGCAATTATCCCTGGGGCGACGAACTGCCCAACGAATACAATTCCAACTCATTGAACACGGTCGGCGATACCACCCGCGTCGGTTCATATGCCGAAGGCGCAAGCCCGTTCGGAGTTCTCGACATGGCGGGCAACGTCTGGGAATGGGTCGCGGATTTTTACCGCGCCGATTATTACGCAAAATCCCCGCTCGAAAACCCGCAGGGACCCTCCCCCGAAGAAGTATTCGACTCGATGCGCGTCATCCGCGGCGGTTCATTCCAGGAAGATGGAGTCTTTCTGCGGGTTGCCAACCGCAGTTTTATGCAGGGACCCGATCCGCGCGCGAAGCAGGAGGATGAGGCGTATTACGGCAGAGCATCCACCCACATTGGGTTCCGTTGCGCGCAGGATGAATAGCGCGCAACAATTCTTCACCGATTGGACTTACGTAAAATTACTTTTCCGATGACATTTGACCGCGGTCTGCTGTCGGCGGTCAAATGTCATCGGTCAAATTTTGGAAGATTTGCGTAAACCCTGACCGATAATAAAATTCATCACCACGAACAGATTCGCAAAGAGTCCGTTTCCGGGGTAATGAATTCTTCTTTCCGCTGAATCAGGCATGGGCGGGGAAAGAACCGGCTTGCAAACTTGCAAGGGAAACCCATCCCAATCCGTTGCCTATGGGGGATTCGCCCGCAGGCGCATCCTTCATATACTGTGGGCAGACCAAACAAAGGAGTCCACTATGAAAAAGATTTATTCAACACTGATCCTTCTGGCATTTCTCGCCTCTGCTTGCAGCATGGGTAATGCCGAGCCGACGGCGATTGCGCTGCCCACGGCGATTTCGACGCCTACCGTCACCACAAACCAGCCGGCTGAAGTTGTCTCCGGCGGAGAAGCCGGTTCAGAACGCACCTCGCAAGCCGACGGGATGCCTGCGGTGTTCATCCCTGAAGGGACCTTTCTCATGGGCGCGCTCGACC
>DAOTXI010000717.1:0-6888 GCA_034435475.1 Anaerolineales bacterium | reverse complement strand
AGCGGGGTTTATTTTTCACCACCGCCAAAATGCCCAGCGGATTTTCCTTATCCGCAAGAGATTCCATGACCGCCGCCGCGACGGGTTGAATCTTGATTTTGAGGTCTGCCAGGCGCGCGATCAATTCCTTTGCATAGGCGCTGCTCAAAGTATCGGGCGCATAAACGATGGAGTCAACTTCCCAGCCCGCATCCACCGCTTGACCGACGTGATGAATACCCTCGACGAGAAAGGAGCCTGATTCGACCCGCGCTTTTTTTTGCCGCAGTGAGCGGATGTGTTTGACGAAGGGGTTCGAGATACTGGTGATCAATTCCATGATGAAATTTTATCCGAAAAAATGGATCCAAAGTCAGGAGACTTTGGACTCCAGCGCCCGTTTATAATTGTCTTGATGAAATACCTGCGTTGGATTGTTTGTTTCGACTTGCTTTTCCTTGCCGGGTGCGGAGCGGATTCCCGCGAGGTCACGGTTATTGATGCGAATACAACCGTAACGCTGACCACGCGCGAGACGCTTCCCATCTTGATCCTTGCCGAGGCGGGCATCACGCCACAACCAGTTGACCGGGTTTTGGTGAACGGAGTCCCGCAGGGGCTGGAAGAGGAAATCACCGCAAATGGAAACATCCAACTGGAATTACGGCGAGCCGTGAAGGTGACACTGATCACATCAGATGGTGAAAGGAAGTTAACTTCCTCCGCGCTGACGGTTGGGAAGTTGCTGGATGAAGAAAAGATTGGGGTCGGCGAGTATGATAAAGTCCTACCGCCGCGAGACTGGCAGTTGAGCGAGTCGCTTATCATCACCATCCGCCCGGCGCGGGAAGTGACGGTGACCATAGGCGATGAGGTTACCACCATCCACTCGGCGGCGGGGACGGTTGGGGAGGCATTGGCTGAGGCGGGGATTCCGCTCATGGGGCTGGATACAAGCCTCCCGGCGGAGGATGAACCGCTTCCGCTCGATGGGCAGATTCAAGTCACGAGAGTCAGCGAATCCTTTTTGGTGGAATATGAATCCATCCCATTTTCAACCGAGGAAACCTTCTCGGAAGATGTGGCGTTTGGCGAGCAGGAGGTCAAACAGACTGGCGTGAATGGAGTGACGATGATCCGCACGCGGGTGAGGTTTGAAAATGGAATCGAAGTGAGCCGCGAAGAGGAGGGTAAATCCACATTGCGCGAGCCGGTGACGCAAATTGTGGTGAGCGGTTCGAAGATTACTCTTGCGCCGGTCGGCGGGAATGCGCCTTATCAATACTGGTATGCGACGGAGATGTACGCGACCTGGTACTCGCCCTGCAACAGCGGCATCAGCGGATGCGCATACGGGACATCGAGCGGCGCGCCTGCTGGTTTTGGAATCGTGGCGGTGGATTATTCGATCTATTCGTATCTGGCAGGGATGCGCGTTTATATCCCCGGCTATGGCTTGGCGACCATCGGTGATACGGGCGGCGGTCCGATTGTCGAAACCAATTACGGCGTGGCGCGCACGCAATGGATCGACCTCGGGTACGACGATAACAATATCGGCGGCTTGTCCGGCTGGGTGACGGTCTACTTTCTCGAACCGGCTCCGGCGGAGATTCCATACTTTTTTCGGTGATCAACATTTGATATGACAAAAACTCAACGCATCATCATTGGCATTCTTTCAGGCATTGCCCTTATCCTCATCGCAGGAATGGGCGTTTATGCGTTCCAAGCCCTGCGTTCGTTTGCAGACCGCCCACTGGGACCCCTCCTGCCGACCCAAGCCCTGCCGCCCACATGGACGGCTTCACCCGGCGCCGCGCCTTCGCCAATGGGACAGGTCACTCTCGCGCCGACGATTTCCTTTGCCACGCCCACATCGGGTCCGCGTTGTGGCGGTCCGGCGTTGATGAACCTCCTTGTGATCGGCGCCGACACACGCGGAGACAATTACACCTACGGCTTGGGCGATGCGATTCGACTCGTAAGAATTGATTTCTCAACTCCAAAGGTCAGCGCGCTCGAATTCCCGCGCGACCTGTGGGTCGAGATTCCGCACATTTCTGACAACCTGAACGGGCAGGATCACGAAAAACTCAACCAGGCTTTCCTCTACGGACAGCCCGGCTTCAAATATTGGGACGATCCCTCCGAAGGCTCGGGGCTGATGGCGCTTACGCTCAACAAGAATTTCGGCGCGAACATTGACCACTACATCACCGTCAACATGCGCACCTTCGAGCACATTATTGACGCAATGGGCGGCATAGATGTGGAAATCAAGGATGAAAAGGTGGCTAAGACATCGGGATTGAAAATCGGCACGCATCACCTCAACGGCGCCGAAGCCCTGAAACTGGCTCGCAACCGTTCCGGCGGAAGTTTCGAGCGGGGGGATAATCAAAACCTCGTCGTCTGCGCCGTCCGTAAAAAAATTACAAACCCACAGATATTGGCGCAAATCCCGGCGTTGATCGAAACCTTTCAAGACAACATCCGCACCGACCTGACGCCCGCACAACTCAGCCAGCTAGCCTGCCTTGCCACGCAAATGCCGCCGCAAAACATCGCCCTGGCTAGTTTCCCCGGCGACCTCTTCACGCAGACTCGCGTCTTCGACCCGGTCTTCGACAAACGCATCGCCATCCTCGACGCCGACTTCGTCATCCTGACCGATTTTGTGACCCGCTTCCAAATGGGGGCCTGGCCCCCCGCCGGGGCATCCGCCTCCACACCGTCGCCCGCCGTCAACGAAGAAGATACGGCTTTCGTTTGCGAATGAACCGCTCTCCCATCCCCCCGCTCGACGCCGCCGCCGTCCTCAAACGCTACGGTTTGCGTCCCGATAAAAAACTCGGGCAAAATTTTTTGCAGGATTCCTCCGCGCTCGAAAAAATTGCACAAGCCGCAGAGATTCAAGCGGATGACTGTGTCCTTGAGATCGGTCCTGGCCTCGGCAGTTTGACTCGTCACCTGGCTGGTTCTGCCCGGAGCGTTGCAGCGGTCGAACTGGACCCGGACCTGATTCCCCCACTCAAGGCTGTTCTTACGCCGTATGCGAATGTCCGCATCGTCCACGGCGATATTTTGGAATTATCCATCGCCGGGCTTGTAGATCAACCCGGTTACGTTGCCGCGGCGAACATTCCCTACAACATCACATCGGCGATCATCCGCCATTTGCTCGAAAGCGAACCAAAGCCGCGGCGCATCGTGTTGACCATTCAAAAGGAAGTCGCCGAACGGATCTGCGCCAAGTCCGGGGAAATGAGTTTGCTTGCACTGAGCGTGCAGGTCTACGGTTTGCCGCGCATCGTGGCAAAGATTCCCGCCGGGGCGTTCTACCCCGTACCCAATGTTGATTCCGCCATCCTGCGCGTGGACATTTACGATGCGCCGCTAATTCCAAAAGAGCAGCTTCCGGTATTCTTCAAACTCATCAAGGCGGGTTTCTCGCAAAAACGCAAAACGCTCAGGAACTCGCTTTCAGCAGGACTGCGCATCAAACCAGCCGATGCCGAAATGATGCTCAAATCCGCGCAGGTTGACCCGATGCGCAGGGCGGAGACGTTATCCATCGAAGAGTGGAAGCGGCTTTGCGATAGTACCAACGACCCTTCGCGTTCATAGTACAAATAGCAGGGAACTACCCTTGAAGATTCACCCGGAGTTTGACATAATAGCAGAAAAAGGAGAGAGTCTAATGTACCGAAGAAAATCGATCTTATTGTTAAGTGTCTTCTTGATCCTCGCGCTGACAGCCTGCAACATGCCCGGCGGCGCGGAACCAACCGTTGACCTGGCTGCCACCGTCACTGCCCAGGCGTTATTGCTCGAATCCGGTTCGGGTGGGCAAAACCCGCCGCCTGAACAACAACAGCCCCTGCCTACAGCCACGCCCGAATTTACAGCAACTCCTGAATTAACAGGGACGCCCACCGTGCCGCAAGTGACGGTAAGCGTCAATACCAATTGTCGAACCGGTCCGGGCACTGCCTACGCCATCGTTGGCGCGTTGGTCATAGGTCAGGTCGGAACTGTGGTTGGGAAGAACTCTTCCACCGGATATTGGATCATCAACAATCCGGGCAGCACAGGAACCTGCTGGCTCTTCCCACAATACGCGACCGTTTCGGGCAATACGGCGAATTTGCAGGAATATTCCATCCCACCGACACCCACGCCTACATTCACATCCACCCCCACAGCCACCCCGACTCTGGCGTCGCCCGCCCCGGTCAATAATGTCATCATGGAAATGACCTGCCCGAACCCAAATCACTCAGGGACGTTGAAATGGGAGGACAAGTCCAACAATGAGGACGGGTTCAACATTTACATCAACGGTTCTCTGGTTGCCAGCATCCCGGCGAACAGCACCTCGTATGCGGTTGCGGCCGCTCCGGGCGGTCCCTTCCCCGGCGGAATCGCATCCCTCTTTGAAGTGGAAGCATTCAACGCCGCCGGAAAGGCCGCCAAGAAGAGTGTATCTCAAGGCTGTCCGTAATCACAGTCTCAAAATGAACAAAACGTCTTGCAGGTTTCTGCAAGACGTTTTGTTTTGTATAATCGTCGTCATGCCCACCTTTCAAACTCCACAGGTCGTACTCATCCCTGATGATGCAAAGGAACGTGCCCGTGCTTTCGCCGTCAAGGTTGCAGATACGGTAAATTACAGGGACAGCAACCAGACTGTAGTCGAAAAAGTCCGCGACGATCATTTCGTCTCCAAACTCGGCGAGGAGGCTGTGCGGATTCTCTTCGAAGGCAGGCAATGCCTGGTCGAAGGACCAGACTACAGCGTGTATGAGGCGAAGGGCAAATCCTGGGCGGCAGACTTGAAAGTCAACGATCTCGAAGTGGCGGTCAAGACCCAGAGGCGATCTGCGGCGAAGCGTTACGGACTCTCGTGGACATTCCAGGACTCGCCCGAACGGCGCGATCCCATTTTGGATACGCCAGATGCGTGGGTCTGCCTTGTCGTCTTCGAGGATTTAAAGGGAGAGACGGAATGTGTGGTGTATCCGCTGAGGAAGATCAAACAGTTAATCTTCGAACCGCCGCGCCTTGTCAAACTGATTGGCAAGAAACAAGCTGTGTATTTGGAGACATTGCAGGAGCAAGGCATCTTTAAATAAAAATGCCTCGCGGCAGAAAATCCGCGAGGCATCCATCTTTCATCCTTCTAAATTCATCCTTGAGATTTAGGTTCCCTCTTCCCACGAATTCAAATAGTGCAGCTGCTCGTCGGTGAGGACGTCAATCTTGACGCCCATGGCTTCGAGTTTGAGGCGGGCGATCTCATTATCGATCTCAGTCGGCACGGAGTAGACCTTCTTCTCCAGCTTGTCGGCATTCTTCGCCATATACTCAGCGGAAAGAGCCTGGTTCGCAAATGACATATCCATCACCGAGGCGGGGTGACCTTCGGCGGAGGCAAGGTTGATCAAACGACCTTCGCCGAGGATGTTGATCTTGCGTCCATCCTTTGTTTCGTACTGGTCCACGAAGGGGCGCACAAGATTCGGCTTACCCTTGCTCATCTTTTCGAGGGCGGGGATATTAATCTCAACGTTGAAGTGGCCAGAGTTGGCAACCAGCGCGCCATCCTTCATCACTTCAAAGTGTTTGCCGTCAATGACGTTCAAATCGCCGGTGACAGTGCAGAAGATGTCGCCAAGTTTTGCGGCGTCCATCATCGGCATGACCTGGAAACCATCCATCGCGGCTTCGAGGGCCTTCAGCGGATCGATCTCGGTGACGATGACATGCGAACCCATGCCGCGCGCGCGCAGGGCGAGACCGCGTCCGCACCAGCCATACCCCGCCACAACAAAGGTTTTGCCAGCCAGCAGAACATTGGTCGCGCGGACGATGCCGTCAATGGTGGACTGTCCGGTTCCGTAGCGGTTATCGAACATATGCTTGGTCATCGCGTCGTTCACAGCAATGACGGGGAACTTCAAGACGCCGTCTTTTTCCATCGCCTTCAAGCGAATCACGCCGGTGGTGGTCTCTTCGGTTCCGCCGATGACGTTCTTGAGCATTTGCTTGCGCTCATCATCCTTGAGGGTCTTCGCCCATTCTGCGAGGGAGGGTTCGAGTTTTTCGAAACGCCCCATCTCGATGAAGAACAAGGATGAGACAAGGTCGGCGCCGTCATCCTGTGTCATATGGGGCTTGTGCTCGAGCGCGGCGCGGATGTGCTTGAAGTAAGTAACTTTGTCCTCGCCCTTGATGGCGAAGACGGGGATTTCATAATTATTGACCAAGGCCGCGGCAACATCGTCCTGGGTGGAAAGCGGGTTGGATGCGGTCAACACAATGTCCGCGCCGCCGTCGTGCAGGGTTCGCATCAGGTTGGCGGTCTCGGTGGTGACGTGCAGACAGCAGGAAAGCCGCAAACCCTTGAGGGGCTTTTCCTTTGCAAAGCGCTCACGGATCGAACGCAGGACGGGCATTTCGCGTTCCGCCCACTCGATACGGCGGCGTCCGCCTTCCGACTGATTGATGTCTTTGATATCGTAATTGCTCATGTATTGCTCCTTATTGGTGATTGGTAAGTAATTAGAGATTGGTAATTGGGGGCTGGTAATTGGTAATTAGGATTTACCGATTACCAATTACCAATTACTTTATTAACACATCCAACTTCCCGCCATCTTCGAAGTGCCTGCGGAAGCGTTGAACGAATTCTTCGCGGGTGTAGGAATGATTTTGCGTACCGCGTTGTTCGAGGCAGTATACCGCTGAAAGCGAACCGACTTCGCCGCACAGTTTCCAATCGAAACCGTGCGAGTATCCGGCGAGAAAGCCGCCGCGGAAGGCGTCGCCGACTCCCGTCGGGTCAACGATTTCATCTTCAGGCACGGTCGGGATGTGGACCGATGTGCCATCAGAGTATAAATC
>DAOTXI010000716.1:0-2580 GCA_034435475.1 Anaerolineales bacterium | reverse complement strand
TTGAATATGCAACAAAATCCGGCACCACGCTGGCAGTTGCGGATATTTCCATTCCGCCCGAACGCAAGGGAATCATCGACGAAGCCCTCAAACAGGTTGAAGTGGTTCTGCGCGATTTCCGCCGCGGTTTGCTCACCGAGCAGGAAAAGAATGAACGTGAAATCCAAATCTGGCAGGAAACCACCGAAACGGTCGGCGGCGCGGTCAAGAGACACATGGACCCCGACGGCAACCTTTCCATCATGGCGACCTCCGGCGCAACCAAAGGCGGTTTCTCGACCATTTCCCAGCTGGCAGGGATGCGCGGTTTGATGGCGGATCCTTCGGGACGCATCATCCCCATGCCCATCCGCTCCAACTTCCGCGAAGGTCTGACCGCGCAGGAATACTTCATCTCGACGCATGGCGCGCGCAAGGGTCTTGCCGACACTGCCCTCCGCACCGCCGATGCGGGTTATCTAACCCGCCGCCTTGTGGACATTGCGCAGGACATCATCATCAACGAACACGACTGCGGAACCCGCGACGGCGTGTGGATCCGCCGTGCAGACGATGTGGCTGGTCAGAAGATGGACAGCCGCATCTACAGCCGCCTTGCCGCCGAACGCATCATCCACCCGACCACGGGCGAAGTGCTCGCCGAACCGGATGATGTCATCACCCATGAAATGGCGCGCAGCATCGCCGACTCAGGCATAGCCGAAGTCAAACTGCGTTCGCCGCTCACCTGCGAACTCGATCACGGCATCTGCGCCAAATGCTACGGTATTGACCTCGGGCGCGGCATCATGGTGGACCTCGGCGCCGCCGTGGGCATCGTCGCCGCCCAATCCATTGGCGAGCCGGGAACCCAGCTCACGCTCCGCACCTTCCACACCGGCGGTGTGGCGTCCACTGGCGCAACCGACATCACCACCGGTCTGCCGCGCGTGGAAGAAATCTTCGAAGCCCGCAAGCAGCCGAAGGGTGAAGCAGCCGTTGCAGAAATCAGCGGCGTGATTCGCGTTCAGCAGTCGGATAAATACCCCGACATGCGCGAAGTCCACATCGAACACGCCGAAATGATCCACGACGAATACGCCATCCCCGAAGATTGGAAGATCATCGCCAAGGATGAATCCGAAGCGCAGGCTGGCGACATTCTTGCCACACTCGACAAAGCCACCATCGTCACCCAACACGGCGGGCGCGTTGCTGTGGAGAAGAAAGACCGCAAGGTCATCGTCTCCTACGAACAGCGCGAAGAAGTCATCATGGACATCCCCAACACCTCGCGCATCCTCGTCCGCGACGGCGCGCACGTGGAAGCGGGCACCGCCCTCACCGAAGGTTCGCTCAACCCGCATCGCATCCTGAAAATTCAGGGACGCGACGCCTGCCAGATGTATCTGATGACCGAAGTGCAGAAGGTCTATCGTTCGCAGGGTCAGAACATCCACGACAAACACTTCGAAGTCATCATCCGCAAGATGTTGAGCAAGGTGCAGGTCACCCGCCCCGGCGACACCAAATATCTGCCCGGCGATGTGGTGGATCGTCTCGAGATCCGCAGGATCAACGAGAAGTTAACAGCCGAAGGAAAACAGGCGGCCCGCTTCAGCGAAGTGTTGCTCGGCGTAACCAAGGCTTCTCTCAGCACCGACTCCTTCCTCTCGGCGTCGTCCTTCCGGCACACCATCAAGGTACTGGCAGGTGCGGCAATCGGCTCCACCACCGACCCGCTCTTCGGCTTGAAGGAAAACGTCATCATCGGCAAACTCATCCCGGCAGGGACGGGCTTCATCCACGGGCGCTTCACCCAGCCCGGCGAAGAACCGCAACCCGCCTCCGACTCCGCCGAAGAAGTTCCACCGCCCACAGCCGCAGACTAAAAGACCAGCCGCCCCGGACAAAAGTTCGGGGCGGCTTTTTCGTAAAACAAGTTCATAGACTTGTTTTACAATAGATTCTAATGAAACGCGCATCTCAAAAATCGGAAGGAAAGTCCCATTCGTATCCTCTTTTCTCAAAAAAGCGAATGGGATTACCCACACGGGGGAAGACTGCCTCGAACCGGCTGCGGCGGGTTGATAACTTTATCCTCCTCTATGAGCCTTCGCTTCTCACCCGGACCGATGACGGGTTCGCCGACTCCCTGTTCGTTGACCTTGGCTATGGCTTTGACCCACGGACCACGCTCGAAAGCGCCCTGCGTTTCAGAAGATTGAATCCAAATCTGAATATCCTTGGCGTGGAAATAGACAGAGAAAGAGTCGAAGCCGCATTACCCTTCGCCGACGAAAAGACCTTTTTCCGCCTCGGCGGTTTCAACCTGCCGCTCCAGGCTGGCGAAAGGGTGCGGCTCATCCGCGCGTTCAATGTGTTGAGGCAATACGAAGAAAAGGATTTTGCCCCGGCATACGACCGGCTTGCGGAATATGTTTTGCCCGGCGGTTTGATGATCGAAGGGACATCCACGCCGTTTGGGAATCTTTGGGCGGCGAATGTTGTTAGAAAAATCGAGAATGGAGATTGGAGATTTGAAGCGCTGGTCTTCTCCACCAATTTCCACAGCGGGTTCGAGGTCGAAGAGATCCAGAC
>DAOTXI010000715.1:0-8462 GCA_034435475.1 Anaerolineales bacterium | reverse complement strand
TGTGCTGGGCGTGCTCCGCCGTTTCATTGCACACGGCGCGGGTCACGATCAATTCCTGCGAGCGTCCGTGTTCGGGCCTCCACATGCCGATATTGTCGGATGCCCATTTGCTGAAAATCGGATACAAACTCGTGTCTGCAAAGCGGATTTTGTCTTCGTCGGGAGTAAATGTTTCCCAACCATCGGCGGTGGCATGATTCGTCCTCAATTGAGTGAGCATGACGATCATCTTCCACGCCCAAGCCGGGAGCTGGGACTTCATCGCCTCCAACTTCGCCGAAGCCTGTTCGGTCGTCATGGTCATGAACTCGTAGCGAGCTTCCTCCTCCGCCAACCCAGAGAGACCGGCTCGCTTGGTCTTCGGTCCGTTGGCTTTCACCCCCTGCATGTGCAAGGCGACTTTGTCCTTCCACATCTTTTCTGTGGCTTTGGCAAGCGCGGGTTTGTTCGCGGCGCTTCCTTCATATTGCGCGATCTTCTCGGCGCATTTCGCGGCTACATCAGCATCGCTGAGCGCGGCTTGGGCTTTCTTCACTTCCTCTACACGCAGGCGGACGAGTAAATCCTTCGGGTCTGCCCACGACCCATGCGCCGACTTGTACCGCATCCCCGAAAAATGGACGACCATGTATTGCAACCAAAGCGGGAAGCGTTTCGGTTCCTTTTCGAACCTTGCGCGGATATCCGCCAGCAATTGATATTGGTCTTTGCCTTCGAGCGTTTTGAGGTATTGCTCGACCTTCAAGCGCACAATATCCTTGACCGTAACGGGAACCTTCGGATCGTAGTTGACGAGGAATTCCTCTTCGGTCACTTTATAGTTCGGGTCTGCTTTGCTCAGTTTGTACCATTCCAACTTCGGACCTTCGACCTTGTCGTAAGTCTCGTCGAACTGGCGCAGTTTTTCCATTTCTTCCAGCACCATCGGCAGGGCCGAGTCGTTCTTGAGTTTATATTCCGCCTCCACCTTGGCGCGGTTGGGGTGCTCGGCAGGCATCCCTTCAAGCTGGCGTTGGAGAAAGCGGACGCGGTCACGCAGGAAGCCCAGATTTGTTTTGAAAGACTCAATGCGGCTTTGAATGAATCCGCGCTCGCCGCGAATGTCCTTGGGCCACGAAGCGACGAATAAATCGTGGTTCTTCTGGATCAACGCCATCGCCTCCGGCTCGACCGGTTTGTATTTGACGAAGAAACCGCTCACGTCTTTCGTGAGAAAGTAAGTCTTGAGCGTGGAATATTTCTTGAACTCCGTGGCGCGGGCGGCGTCCATTCCCTTTTCGTATTCCGCCACATCCGCCGAAAGGGTCGAGATGTCCTTATTCTTATATTCCGCCCACAGGTCGGCTTCCTTGTAAAAACTGAGGAAGTCGCGCAGTTTCTGCAGGCGCATCGGGTAAATGTCCTTGAGCAATTGCGGGTTTTGCCACTGGAAGGTATAGGCTGCCATGTCTCTCTCCTCTTGGATGTAAATACTCACTCCATTGTAGTCAATTTGCCCGATTTTTCAACCAGGTTTTCAAACAAAAACTTCCGCCGCAGGCAGCGGAAGTTTGAAAACGAAATCCTTATCTCACCCGCTAGCGGACGGCATCAAGCCCGCATCGCGATCGGCTTCAAATACGAATCGAGGATCGAGTCCATCTCTGCCAGTGAATTGCACACGAAGAGCATTGGGTTGAAGGCATAGACCGTTTTCGGAATCCGCGCAATGGTCTCCACATCGAACGGGGCGAGGATGACTTCTCCGCCAAAAATGCCCTCCGGCTTGATGCCGAGATTTTTATACAACCCGAGCACCACATTCCAGCCTTCGTCAGCGGTGGACATCTGTCCCTTTTGATGGAGCGCATTCACGCCGTCAATGATGCGGTGCAGGTTGGTCTTGTTGGCGTGGAAGTGCGCCTCCAGTTGAGGGAAGATCGGTTTGCTGTAATCAATCACATTGTCGCGCCCGAGGCGGTAGAACTCCATGATCGCGCGCGTCAGTTCCTTGCGCCCCGAAATGATGCCCGCGCCGAAGACCTTGAAGCGGTTATCCTGCACCACCAGACCAAACTCGGTGCTGTACCAGGCAAGGCGCTTGATTACTTCACGTTCCTCTTGAGTCGCCTTCATATAGGCAGGCGCAAATTTATCTTCAATGTCTGCGTAGAATTTTTGCGTCAGGAACGGCAAATGACCGAAGATGTCGTGGAACATATCCGGCTCGGGGGTGAACTCCATCTGATCGCGGGTGCGCAGGTAATCGGTGATCAAAAAGACGCGCGCCGCAAACTTCTTATACCAATCATCAGCAAGCGTATAACGCACCACCGTCCGCTCGATATTCCAGCCTGAGCGGGGCGTGATGTTGTCGTTCAGATGCCGCACCGTGCAAATGCCCTTTGGGTTGAGTTGCAACAAGTCCATGCCGGTCTTCCACTCCGAGCAGATGTGTTCGGTCAGGTATGGCTGGTGAATGCCCGCGAACAGGTCCGCCCAAATGGCGTGCTGTTCGGCGGAAAACTCGATCTCCTGATTCTCCTTTGAATATTCCTGCGATGGATCAATGGTCTGTGCCGCAATATCCCCGGTATAGGCTGGCGCGTTCTGGTTTTTGCTCATGACTTTACACCTTTCATTTTCTAAGATGGTGAATGCAAAACAACGATAAACGCCTTGATGCCCAGTCATGTTATCACCGCCGAAAACGGGAGTCAAGAATGGGAGTGATAAAATCCAATGCAATGCCTGACCTGTCCGGAAAGACAATTCTCATCACCGGAGCCGCCCGCCGCCTGGGGCGCATCTTTGCCCTTGCCTGTGGACGCGCCGGGGCGGACCTCATCCTCCATCATGGACATTCCCCCGCCGAAGCCGAATCTCTCCGGGATGAAATCGCCTCACTCGGGTGCCGGGCTTGGATCCTCGCTGCGGACTTTTCCCACCCCGAAAGCGTTTCGCAATTAATCGAACGCGCCAACGAGTTGAGTCCGCTGTATGGATTGGTCAACAGCGCGTCCATCTTTGAGTCCTTGACCGCCCACGATACGACCCTTGACGACTGGAACCGTCATATCAATATCAATCTGACCGCGCCGTTTCTCTTGAGCCAGGCGTTTGCAAAATATGTTAAGGCAGGCCGCATCGTCAACATCCTCGACTGGCGCGCCCTGCGCCCCGGCGCGGATCATTTCCCCTACACCGTCACAAAATCCGCATTGGCGGCTATGACCAAATCACTGGCGGTTGCCTTCGCGCCGCGCATCACCGTCAACGGATTGGCATTGGGCGCGATCCTTCCACCCGCGGACTCACTCTCAGCGAGCAAAGGGATCATCGCGGCTGTACCCGCTCAAAGGTGGAGCGAGCCGGGAGAAGCCGAAGAGGCGTTGCTGTTTTTATTATCCGGTCCCGCTTACATCACGGGCGAGATCATTCATCTGGATGGCGGAAGGCATTTGGTTTGACACAAAATGGCTCTACCGCTTTTAACAGGAAAACCATTTTTTACCACAAAGGACACGAAGATCACGAAGGAAAACCACCGAAATTAAGCCTTTTCTTTCCCCTTTGTGTACTTTGTGCCCTTTGTGGTGAGGCTCTTTCCTGTTAACTACGGAAGAGCCCATAAAAGGAGCGATATGGACAAAATCTTCATCAAAGACCTGCTCGTGCGTGGAATCATCGGCATCCGCGACTGGGAGCGTGAGAAGCCGCAGGACATTTTGATCAACGTTACCGTATTTGCGGATACGACCCGCGCGGGCGAGATGGATGACATCGCCGACAGCGTGGATTACAGCGCGTTGGCAAAGAAGGTTCAATCTCACGCTGAAACTTCGGCGCGATTGACGGTCGAAGCCCTGGCAAACGACCTCGCCAGAATATGCCTCGAAACGCCGCTGGTGCGGAAAGTCGTTGTGCGCGTGGAGAAGCCGGGCGCGGTGCGCTTTGCAAAATCGGTCGGCGTGGAGATCGAACGCAAACGCGATGGCTGACATGCACGAGCTGTTCCTCAGCCTTGGCTCGAATATTGAGGCGGAGGTCAATCTTCCCAGGGCGCTTCGAATGCTGCGCAAAGTTGGGCAGGTGGAGGCTGTTTCTTCGGTATGGGAATCGAAATCGGTTGGGGTCGAGGGACCGAATTTTCTCAATGCCTGCGTCAAAATGCTTTCCCCATTCGAACATGCCGAGTTCAAGGAAAAGGTCATCCGCCCGATCGAATCCAAACTGGGGCGCGTGCGCAGTTCGGAGAAGAACGCGCCGCGGCCGATGGATATTGACGTGAACCTTTGCGACGGAAAACCTGTGAACGCCGAGTATTGGAGGTTCGCCTTTGTGTTGATCCCTCTCGCCGAACTGATCCCCGATTTCCCGCATCCCGCTTCCGGAGAGCCTCTTGCCCGCATTGCGGAAAAACTCAAGGCTCAAACCTGGATGTTAAAACGGGAGGATGTCAAAACGGAGTCAGAAGCGGCGCAGTGACGCCGTGGCGGCATCTCCTGACTTTTGACATCCAACGACAGGAGTCGTTGGAGTCCGCTCTTTCTATATCCTCAACGGCTCCGCCCCGCGGTTGAGATGATCCAAAAATTCCTGACGGGTATTGATGCTCTTGCGAAAACTGCCCAGCATGGCGGAGGTGGTCATGCGGGCATCGTGCTTCTTTACTCCGCGCATCATCGCGCATAGATGCAAGCCTTCCACAACCACCGCCACCCCCTGCGGATTCAAAAGGTCGTGGATGAAATCCGCGATCTGGCGGGTCATGCGTTCCTGCACTTGCAAGCGGCGGGCGTACATATCCACAATGCGCGGAATTTTCGAGAGCCCGATCACCTGCCCCTTTGGGATGTAGGCAACATGGGCGCGTCCCATAAAAGGCAGCATGTGATGCTCGCATAAACTAAAGTATTCGATGTCGCGCACAATGACCATGTCGTCATACGTGACGTTGAAGATCGCGCCATTCACCAGTTTTTTTTCATCGGTGCGATAGCCCGCCAATAGTTCTGGGTACATGCGGGCGACGCGCTTGGGCGTGTTCAACAATCCTTCGCGGTCCGGGTCTTCGCCAAAAGCCGCCAGCATGGCGCGGACCGACGCCTCAATGGCAGGGGTGTCTATCTCTTCGTTATAAGTCTGGCGTTCATCAAAATCGGCGCTGTTTTCCGGGTCTGTCATTCGGTCTCCAGGTTCAGGTTGTTTCCCGATTGTATCTGATTTGCGGGGAAGGCGAAGCAGGTAAAATACAGGCGGAGAAACGCTCATATGACAGACAAGCTTTATCGGAAAAGCGCGTTGCTGGGAATCTGGTTGGGGATGATCTTCGGCGCGATTCTCGGGGCGGCTACGGGCGCGCTGAGCGGTTCATTCTCAGGGACGGCGGTGACTGCTTTCATTGGCGGAATCCTCGGTGCGATTTCTGGCGCGTTGACCGGCATCCTTACCGTCCGCGCGGGGGGAGAGGCGGGCGGCGTAAGCGTTGGCGCGTACACGGGCATGGCATTCGGCGCATTCTTCGGGCTGATCCTCGGAATCTTCATTCCTGAATCGTTCCGCCTGCGAGTTCTATCTTTGGATGTCCTGATCCTGAACGTCATCTTTCAGGGACGCTTCGAAGCGGCGATCCTGGTCAGTTTTCTTGTGTCCTGCATGGATACGGCAGTCGGCGCATGGGTGGGCGGGAGAAATTTGAAGCCGAGGGTGATGGGTGAATAGAGATTGGTAATTGGAGATTAGGGGATGGAAAGTGGGAACGGTGAAGAGTGGAGTTTGGCTGACAGGAGGCTTAAGTGGCAGAAAAAAATGATGGGCAATTTGAAGGGGCGGTCATTCCACCATTGCTGGATAAGGCGTGGAAGTATTTTCTCTTTGGGTTTTTCGTAATTGCCGCGCCGATCTTCAATTTCACCCTTATCGAGGTATTGAAACCAGAATGGCAGGATGGATTCGTTTCATCCTACATTGACCTTTTCCTTCTGCCCGAAGCCTCGCTTTGGTTCTTTCTGTTGCTCGCTTATGCGGTTGCAAGTTACATTTTCCTGCTTTGGAATACAGACCGCTATTCCAGGTCGTTCTTCATCCGGCTTGGAATTCACACAGGGACGTTTCTTGCCCTGCAATATTCCCTGCTGACCCTGTTCGCGCTGGAGGGACCGCCGTCCACAAGATTCATCATCCTGGCTGTTTTCATCGTCCCGCTCCTCTTTACCAGATTTCACCACTGGCTGGTCTCGAAGTGGCGGGAATCGTTGGTCAACAGCATTTTGATCGGGGTCGGCATTGCCGCGTTGATTACAGGCATGATCTTCATGGAAAACCCCATGACTCCCTTTGTTCTGCTCCTGATGTTCGCCGGAGTTTCAGCCCCTTTCTGGTCTTCCTCGTTGCTTTGCAAGCCTCGCGCTGGCTATTGAAACATCACGAAACAAAACTTACTTTTACTCATGGGCTTGGCATCTTCGCCTGGGTTTCGGCTTATGTGTTCGCCCTGCGCTTTAACATCCTGAAAATGTTCGAGTTATATAACGCCCTGCCGACCGAGCCGCCCAATTGTTACATCGCCACTGCCGCCGCGAAGGGACATCCACGCTTTGTGGGGTCAATGGAAGTGATGTTGGCGAACGGCAAAACCGTGCGAGTCAACCGTCAGTTGCAGAGGCTCAAAGCGGTGGAGATTGCCTGGGTGGGGGTATCAGGCTCAAGTCACAGAATGATGCGGAGGGTTTATGACATCCTCGGTAAACGGCTGGCGAAGCGCATCCAAAACCCGATCCTCGCGGATATTGCCTATCTCTTGTTAATTCCCGTAGAATCGGTTTCATTCTTTGTACTACAATGGATCGTCCCTGAAATTCAAATCTTGTCGGAACGCCTGTATCGTTCATAAAGGAGACTCGCATGGCTGAAGAAAAAAAGAAAGATGAAGAGAAGAAAGAAGAAAAATCCGCCCCGAAAGACAACATTATCACGACAAAGCATTCGGCAAGAATCGGAGGCAAGACCTTGAAGTACACCGTCACCACCGGAACGATGGTCGTGAAGGAAGAGATCAACGACAAGGACAAGGATGGCGCCGAGGTTGAAAAGCCGCGCGCGCAAATGTTCTTCACCGCCTACACCCTTGACGGCGTGAAAGATAATTCGAAGCGCCCGATCACCTTCTCGTTCAACGGCGGACCCGGCTCTTCATCCGTCTGGCTGCATCTGGGTGTGCTTGGTCCGCGCCGCGTGGTGATGACCGATGAAGGCGAGATGCCCAAACCGCCCTTCCGATTGACCGACAATGAGTTTTCCATCCTCGATGAAACCGATCTTGTTTTTATTGACCCGATGAGCACCGGCTTTAGCCGTCCCGTCGAAGGCGAGAAATCGAAGGAGTGGCATACGTTCACGAAAGACATTGCCTCGGTCGGTGATTTCATCCGCCTGTTTACCACGCGCTACAATCGCTGGCTTTCGCCCAAGTTCCTCGCAGGCGAATCGTACGGCACGACACGCGCGGCGGGACTCTCCGGCTATCTGGCAGACCGTCACGGCATGTTGTTGAATGGGTTGATGTTGGTTTCATCTGTTTTGGACTTTACCACGCTCGACTTCAACCACAACAACGACCTGCCCTACATTCTTTTCGTGCCGGGTTACACCGCCACCGCCTGGTATCACGGCAAAATTGACAAAAAGATTCCGCTCAAGACCTGGCTCAAAGAATCGGAAGAGTTTGCATTGGGTGAATACGCAGTTGCATTGATGAAAGATGCGGCGCTCTCGAAAGAGGAACGAAAAAAGATCGCAGAGAAACTTTCGCGCCTGACCGGGATCTCGGTGGAATTCATCGAGCGCGGCAACTTGCGCATTCACACCTTCCACTTCTTCAAAGAGTTGTTGCGCGATAAAGGCAAAACCATCGGTCGGCTCGACAGCCGCTACACCGGCATAGACCGGACAGGCGTAGGCGAAACCTTCGAATATGATCCGCTCTTCGCGCAGATCAACGGTCCGTATACGGCGGCGTTCAATGATTACATCCGCTCGGAACTCAAGTTCGAAACCGACACGCCCTACGAAATCCTGAGCGAAAAGGTCTGGCGTCAGTGGTCATACAGCTACTTCGAGAATCAATACGTCAACGTCGCTGAGACTCTCCGCGCCGCGATGACCTTCAATAAATATCTCAAGGTCTTCGTTGCCAACGGATACTACGACCTCGGCACGCCCTACTTCGCCACCGAATACACCTTCAATCATCTTGCCCTCGAAGAATCCCTGCGCAAGAATATCAGCATGGGCTACTACGAAGCCGGGCACATGATGTACGTTCACATGCCTTCGCTCAGGCAGATGAAGAAGGATTTGAGCAAATTTATTAAGGACGCCAGTTAAGAGCGACCGCAGACAGTAGACCGCGGTCAATCGTCGGCGGTCTACTGTCGAATTTCACAAACCTTTTCTATTCCCTACATACATGAACCTAGACG
>DAOTXI010000714.1:0-1970 GCA_034435475.1 Anaerolineales bacterium | reverse complement strand
TGTACCCGCCGAGGGAAAGACCGCCTCGCAAGCATCATGCGCCGCCTCGCGATGGGCGGGTTGGTTGACGTATTCGTTTACATAAACCCACTCTTCGGGGTTTACTATCAATACGACATCCGGTTTGTATTTGCGGATGATGCAAGTCAGTTCTTTTCGCAATTGAATTGTCGGTTCAAGTTCCCCGTCAGGCTGGCGCATAAAAACGGACTCTTTCACACCCAGCACGGCGTTGGCGGCTTGCTGTTCGCCTTCGCGCAGTTTTGCCAGTTCCTGTTTATATTCGCCGCCCTTCGTCGGGTCGTTCGAGCCGGAATCTCCGCTCGTAATGGTGACGGAAACGATCTCGCATCCGGCTTTCGCCCATTTGGCAAGCGTGCCGCCGACGGAAAATTCCTGGTCGTCGGGGTGGGCGTGGATGCTCATCGCGCATTTTGGGATGTATTCTTCACTCATAAAGTTTCTCCTGATGTCATGTTGTAGGGGCGACCCATCCAAACCATTCGATACCTTGTTGCGCAAAGGGAGGGTCGCCCTGTTTTCGGATATTGATCCTTGCGCAGGGCGACCCTTCTTTCCTGCCGGGGAATCCGGCGAACATTGCCGGGTCGCCCCTACGATATCCCTCTCTTCAACGCATATACCGTGATCCCCGTCTTTTCGACAAAACCCTCCTCCATCAACCGAAACCCGAAATGCTCGTAATACGGCACGTTCGACTTTGTCACCGTGTCGGTGTAGGCGGAGACCTTCTGTTCATCCGCCATCTTCAAGAACGGACGGATCAAGCTGGAAGATAATCCCTTCCCCTGCGAAGAGGGCAGGACTCCCAGATTGTCGAGATAAAAATGCGGCTCGGGGGCGTGCTTCATGTGCAGGGCTTCGATTTGCTTCAACACATCCCCCGCGCGAACGTAACCGACCGGGTACATCGTGAAAAGAAGCGGCAACAACTTTCCCAGCGATTTAACGCTGATCGAGGTCGAATCCTGCCCGGGGAATTTCCAGAACGCCACCCCCTGCAAAGGCTCGCCCACGCCAAATCCGCGCCCGGCTTTGATATTGATCTCACCGTACACGCGGAAGAACTTGAGCAGGGATTGAATCCGCGTCCGTTTAAAAGGGAGCATGAATGACGTCAGCGGGTCGTCCACGAAGGCTTGCGCGATCACCTGCGCTGCGGCTTCCACATCGTCAAGGGTAAGTTGCCTGTGATTATTCATGCGCCCGATTTTACATCACAACCGGAATGGTAGTAAAATAGAACTGATATTCTAGTTAATTCCATTCAAGAGTGCGACGCACTTCCCACAGCCTGCCTCCCTTAAAGTGCGAGAGCCAGGGTCGCTTATGCCCTGGCTCTCTTACAAAGGAGGAGAAGAGATGTTACGCCTGCAACTTTATCATCCCCCCCACAAGTCCGCTTGACGGATACCCTACGCTTCATACACGTCAACTCAACGAACGAGATTACAGATTTTTAAGGAGAAACATGTCCCACACGCTCGCAATCGAAACAAAAGACCTCGGTCGCATTTACAAACTGCGCGGCAGCAAGAAAGAAACACGCAAGGAACTGGTCGCCCTGGAAGGCGTGAATTTAACCGTGGAACGCGGCGAACTGTTCGGACTCCTGGGACCGAACGGCGCCGGGAAAACGACCCTGATCAAGGTCCTCACCACGCTTCTCTCCCCGACCTCGGGCTGGGCGCGCGTTGCAGGAGCCGACGTCTACGTTGAACCCGAGTCGGTGCGCCCGAAGATCAACATGGTCTCAGGCGGCGAGTCTTCGGGCTATGGCCTGCTGACGGTGCGCGAAAACTTATGGATGTTCTCACAGTTCTACGGCGTTCCATCCAAAGAAGCCAACGAGCGTATTGAAGCCCTGCTCGAAATGGTCGGCATGAAGGACCGAATGCATACCAAGTCATCGGACCTCTCCACGGGTTTGCGCCAGAAGATGAACATCG
>DAOTXI010000713.1:0-7306 GCA_034435475.1 Anaerolineales bacterium | reverse complement strand
GCATCTGCCCGCCAGCCGGTAATGCGGTGATTCTCCTGCAGGTATTGCATCACCGGGCGCAGGTCGTCGCAGAGACAATCGTGCCAGTTTGCTTTGTAGGTTTGGCGGGTCATGATATGAAGGTAATAAAGGTACTTGTCATGTGAAATACAACTAAAACCCCTCCGCCACATACTCACCCCAGATGCCTCTCAGTGTATTGCAAATCTCGCCGAGGGTCATGTCGTGTTCCACACATTCAATGAACAGCGGCATCAGGTTCTCAGTTCCTTTGGCGGCTTTGACTAACTTACCTCGCAACTCGTTTACTTGTCCCTCATCCCTCGCCTCTCTCAATTTCCTCAACTCCTCCCTCTGCCCAACCTCGATGGCAGGATCAACCACCAGCCTCTCCAGGTTTCTTTCTTCTTTCACCTCGAAGGCATTCACGCCGACGACGATCTCTTCTTTCTTTTCAATCGCTTGCTGGGCCGCATATGCCGCGTTTTGAATTTCGTTTTGCATAAATCCGCGCTCGATGGCTTGCATCGCGCCGCCCATTTCGTCAATCTGGGAGATGTAGTTCAGCGCGCCTTTTTCGATCTCGTCTGTGAGATGTTCGATCAGGTACGAACCCGCCAGCGGATCAATCGAGTCCGCCGCGCCGGATTCGTGCGCGATGATCTGCTGGGTTCGCAACGCCACGCGCACAGATTTTTCGGTCGGCAGCCACAAGGCTTCGTCCATGCTGTTGGTGTGCAAGGACTGCGTTCCGCCGAGGACGGCGGATAAAGCCTGCAAGGTCACACGCACCACGTTATTTTCCGGTTGTTGAGCGGTGAGGGTCGAACCGGCAGTTTGGGTGTGGAAGCGCAACTGCCACGAAGATGGTTTCTGAGCCTTGAAACGCTCACGCATGATTTTCGCCCACATCCGCCTTGCCGCGCGGAATTTGGCGACTTCTTCTAAAAGATTATTGTGCGCGTTGAAGAAGAACGAAAGTTGACCCGCGAAATCGTCCACGTTCAACCCGGCTTTGAGCGCCGCTTCCACGTAGGCGATTCCGTTTGCGAGGGTAAAGGCAACTTCTTGCACGGCGGTCGAACCGGCTTCGCGGATGTGATAGCCAGAGATCGAGATCGTGTTCCAATACGGAACTTCCTTTGAACAAAACTGGAAGATATCGGTAATGAGTCGCATGGATGGCGCAGGCGGGAAGATGTACGTCCCACGCGCCACATATTCTTTGAGAATATCGTTCTGGATCGTGCCGCGCAGTCCGCGCATGTCTGCGCCCTGGCGTTTGGCGACGGCGATATACATCGCCAGCAGCACGCCCGCGGGCGCGTTGATGGTCATGGATGTGGAAACTTTATCGAGCGGGATTTGGTCGAACAATTGCTCCATGTCTTTGATGGACGAAATGGATACGCCGACCTTGCCGACCTCGCCTTGGGCGATGGGATCGTCCGCATCGTACCCGATCTGGGTGGGGAGGTCGAAGGCAACCGACAGTCCGGTCTGACCTTGTTCGAGCAAATAGCGGTAACGCTTGTTCGATTCTTCCGCGGTCGAAAAGCCCGCATACTGGCGCATCGTCCAGAAGCGAGAGCGGTACATCGTCGGCTGGACTCCGCGGGTGAAGGGAAACTCTCCCGGGTAGCCCAACTGCTCCTCGTAAGTCGAATCAGGCTTGAGCGGAGTCGCGAGGCGCGGCACTTCGATCCCCGAACTGGTCTTGAAGTGTTCCCTTCGCTCCTTGAATTTATCCAGGGATTTTTTGAGGGTGGTTTCCTGCCATTTGTTGAAATGGTCGTTGTGTGTCATGGGTTCACCTGATGTTAAAAGGGTGAGGTAATTTTACTGCCATTGCCGGGGCTTGGAATTCAAAATGCGCTTTTTGGAGGAAATTAAGACGAATGTCAATTGTGCCCGTAAAGTCGTTACCCAAATCTCTTGGATATGTATCACTGGGATTTCACGGATGATACCTTTGGAAAATCCGCTCTCCTCCGTGTTTTCCGTGAAAACCGTGTACAAAGATAAGACAATTAGGACTTTCGAAACACTCACTTAGAGGGACATAGACATTGCCACGGATTTCCATGCTAAACTTATCGCATGGAAATTTGTTACCTGATTGCCTTTCCCGATATTGAAACCCACCCCACGCCTGTCAAAGAATCAATCAAGGGATTGAAGGATGCGCCCTATTTCAAACCCGTGGATATTGATGTGGTCAGCCTCGGCGAAGAAACGGTTTTGATCGAGGGTCATGCTGTTTCGACCATGCGCCATCAATATGATGAATGGGTGCAGATGATCGAGGCGCGGTTCAACCTGAAAGACCCGTTCGATGCGACCGCGTTGCAGGAGCGGGAAAAGATCGAACAGGCTTTGCAGAGCAAATACATTCCCGCTGAGTATCGCCAAAGCGGCTTGTTCGAGGAGTACACCATCCTGCTGGTGGATGAAATCAAACAATCGCCGGATAAGTGGATTGATAAATACGACCTCGAAATTTCGCGCTTCATCCGCTCGCAAAGAGACACCTTCGATAAGAATGAGATCAGCGAGATCGTCATGTCGCGCACACGCTACTCCGCCACCGAACTGACCCTGGTGGACTGGGAGGGAGCCGTTATCATCGCCCCGAATGCCGATTATGAATCGGACATTGTGTTGTTGAAGATCGGCAATTATCAGTTGCTGCGCTATCGCATGTTGGACGACTCCATCGAAAAACTGCTCGACAAGATCAACGAGACCTTCTTTGAAAACAAACGCCGTCCGCGCGCCACCCGCGGGTTGATCCGTAAGATTGCCGAGCATAAACTCGAAGTGATGCTCGATTTCGAACGCACCGAACAAACGCTCCTCCTGATCGGCGACTGGTACACGGCAAAACTGTACGAGGCGATTCAATCGGAGTTCTATCTCAAGGATTGGAAGGACAGCGTCCGCAACAAACTCGACAACCTGGAAAGCATCATGCAGACCATCAAAGACAACCTCTCGATTTCGTTCGAAAATTTGATGGACCAGATTCAGTTGATTCTGTGGATGGTCATGCTGTTCGGTTATCTTTATCTGTATCTGCTGGATGCGGGCTGGATCGTCATCCCGTCCAAATGATTCGGGCGCATTTCAAATGAGTTGAAGAAAGAAACGTCCCGAAGGCTTTATCGAGAGACTTTGGCTTTTTCGCAATAACCTTCGGGACGGTTTTCGACTGAAATGAAACACACCCAAATGATTCCTGGAGGCATCGTGCCCAAACAATTATCTTTTATCGGTATTCTGTTCGCGCTTATTGGTTTTCTCGCCGCCGGTCTGATGCTTGGCTCGCAGGCAGTCACTGACCTGCCCGTCGAATATCATTCGGCTTGCGCGTTTTCGATGGAGCAGGTTACAAAAGGCGGACAGGGGGATGTATACAATTATGAAGGCGTGGAATCTTTCGAGGAGCCATATACGGCAAACCTGGCGCTTTACGAGGTTGCGGAAGACTCGCTTGTGAACCCGATCCTTGAGTCCATCCCTTCGGATATGTTGGATGAGCAGGAGGATTTCGAGCTTCATAACAAAGCCTGGCAGTTGTTCGCGGCTTTGATCCCGCCGCAGGATCGGGCGCTGGTAAAGGAATTCAACGTCTTCACCGACGGACCCGAAAATACCCTCGCCGCCGTGGACCTGACCGCCCCCGATTCCCTGTATTGGAAACTCGAAGTGGACATTGCAGACCTCGAAGACCGGGATATGCTTGTCTTCACGCTCATCCATGAATATGCCCATCTTCTGACCCTGAACTTTACACAGGTGGAATTGGATGAGGAAGCCCTGGCGTCTCCCTATGACTATGAATTGCACGAAAAGAAAGCCGCCGCCTGCCCCGGTTATTACACCGGGCTGGGTTGCAGTCTGCCCGAATCCTATCTTCAACAATACTACACGCGCTTCTGGGCGGACATTCATTCTGAATGGGCTGAGGTGGATGTCATGCAATACGAATCGGAAGACGACCTGGATTATTACAACGCCTTGTTCGATTTTTATCTAAAACTCCGCGACCAATTCGTAAGCGATTATTCCGTGACGCACCCCGCCGAGGACATTGCCGAGGCGTTTACGCATTTTGTTTTCAACCCCAGACCCGTCGGTGATTCGATTCGCGAACAGAAGATTCGATTCTTTTACGAATACCCCGAACTCATCCGTCTGCGCGAGTATATTCTTACCCGCGCCTGCGACCTCGATGAGTAATGGACTCCAACGTCTCCAGACATTTGCGCCCGGTATAGTATTACTCTTGAGAACCTATCACAACCGCGAAGATTTCGCGCAGCGTGACAAACTTCAGTTTGTCCGCGCGCAAAACACAAACTGAAGTTTGCGGTACAACCGCGCTATGGTATCCTAGCAAAAATTTCATGGATGTTAAATGCCCCGCCCAAAGTTGATCCTCGCCCTTGCTGCGCTTCTTTTCTCCTCCCTTGCCTGTGTCACCCTCCTGGGTGGATCGGACCCCGATGCTTCTCCTTCCATCGGCATGGGACCGGGTTTCGACCCGCCGCCCACGCCAGACACGACCATCACTGAGACTGCCTCCTGCCCGCTGATCACCGACCGTATCGTGGAGGCAAATACCGCCGTTGAACTCTCGAATGAATTCGCGAAAAGTTTTGAGGAAGAAGCGGAGGACGATGAATATACCTATCTTGTGACCTACCTTGTCTCCGGCGATGAGATCACCGACCCTTATTTCGAGACCGTCCCCGCCGACTTGCAAGACGAGCAGGAAGATACCGAATTGCACAACCAGATATGGAATTATTACCGCTCCCTGATTCCTTCTGCGTATCGCGCCACCCTGGCGGAATTTTCCATCATGACCGATGGAGAGGAAAACATCCTCGCCGCCGTGGCGCAGACCTATAACGACCCAATGCTCTGGGGGCTCGAAGTGGACATCGCCGACACGGGCGATTATTACTACCTGACGTTCACCCTCGTCCACGAGTTTGCCCACCTGCTTACGCTTGGTCCCGACCAGGTGCCGCCCAGCCTTGCCATTTTCAACAACCCGGAGGATGACGACATCTACCTCGATGAAGTGTCCGCCTGTTCCACCTTCTTTCCCGGCGAAGGCTGTTCCAACCCCGATTCGTATATCAATGCGTACTACGAGGCGTTCTGGACGGACCTCTACGATGAGTGGAACCTGATCAACCTGATCGAGGACGAAGACGAATATTACGAAGCTTTGGACGATTTCTATCTCAAATACGAAGACCGGTTCCTGACCGATTATTCCGCCACGCATCCTGCCGAGGATATTGCCGAGGCGTTCGGGTTCTTCATCTTCGCCGAAAAGCCCGCAGGCAACACCGTCGCTGAACAAAAGATCCTATTCTTCTATCAATATCCCGAACTTGTGCAACTCCGCGAGGAGATTCTTGCGAACACCTGCGCGAGCTTCCCGCAATAATATTCTGTAAGGAGACATCAAAACGTGGCTGAAAAAGATTCAATCAACGATATTTCCTCCAAAGTTATCAGCGACTTGCGGAATTTGGTAACCGTTGCCGGTATTTTGGGCGGGGTCTGTTATTTTATTGGGTATCTCATCATGAATTTTTATTTGAGCCGGTATGGTGTTCATTATGCGAGTCTTGTGCAGGCAAGGTACTTTACCACCGGTTTTCTGTACTTGTTGATGTCTCTTCTAGTTGCAGTTGGTCCCATTACCATATGGCTAATTGTGCGGATTGGAAAGTATTCCAAGACTCAATGTGTTTTTCTTGGTATCGTCAGTCTGTTATTGAGCGGATGCACCGTTTGGGCGCTGGGTTATTTTTTGATCAATTTTCCGTACATCCCCTATGGGAATCCATACCGCCCTGCTGGTGTCCGCTTGTTCAGTTTTTATTTGGGCTTTTCAGGGAGCCAATTATTGCTTTGGCTGCCAATTGCATTAATTATTGGATTTCAAAAGTTTTCACCTCTTCACCGGGCTGAACAAAAAGGCGCTGGAAGATCCGGTTTGGCATTCAGTGGCATGGCGGCGCAATCTGCAATAATGAGTTTTGCAATCGTTCTTGTGTTGATTTTGAGTATCTATTCGTACGCGATTCAGTCATATTCGCAAATACCCGCAACATTTGGGGGAGGCGCGCCTAAAAAAGTGCAACTCATCCTGTCTGACCCTGCGGCTGTTTCAGGACTATCCATCACAACTGGCGGTCAATTGAGTGAACCTTTGATCTTGATAGACCAAACGGACAGGATGCTTCTTGTACAGGATATTGCCGGGGAACGGACGATGGAACTATCAACATCGCTGGTTTTGGCGATAATTCACGAAAAGTAGGAATTTACTTGAGATGAACCTTATTCCCATTATCGAATCCTATTGGGTGAAAGACGACCTTTTCCTTGCCGGTGAATACCCCGGTAGTTTCAATCCGGACGAAACGCGCCGAAAAATAGATGCCTTTCTTGAATCTGGCATCCGCACATTCATTGACCTGACCGAGGCGGGTGAGTTGGTCCCTTATGAACCGGTCCTCAAAGAAGAAGCGCGGATCTATGAGTGCAAGCCGGTTTATCAGCGCTTTAGTATCCGCGATGGCGGCGTTCCCTCTGTGCAGACCATGAGCCTCATCCTCGATGCGATCGATTCGGCAATGGACAGCGGCAACCCGGTTTATGTCCATTGTTGGGGCGGGGTTGGGCGGACAGGCACGGTGGTGGGGTGTCATCTCATCCGGCATGGCATGTCTGCGGAGAAGGCTCTCGAGCGCGTGGATGCCCTTTATAAGACGCGCCCGAAAGACCCATATCTGCGCACCTCGCCGGAGACTCAGGAGCAGTTCGACTTCGTCCGTACATGGCGCGAGATGCCGGTTTCAGGTCATAGGTCGAAACAGCGTTTTTGCGAAGGGTGACGCGGGTTGAAACATCGTTGCAAGCGGGGAGGTTTTGGGCGGAGAGTGTTAGCATCAGTGACGAAAGAATATTCAGAAACAGGACCCGGCCCTGGCGTGGGTCGAGGCGTTGCATCCTAAGGAAGGCTTAAGGATGGGGGACCTGTCTGGGAATTAGAAGTATAATTTTCCAGACAGTTGGAGGCATTTTTGGAAACATTGGAACAGGCTCCGGTGGAGCAGCCCAAACCGGCGGAGGATGCGGCGCATTGGAAGCGTTTTCTCGTGGACATGTTCGAGACGCTGGTCTTGGCGGTGGTTTTATTCATCGGTATCAATGCGGTCTCGGCGCGTGTGCGGGTGGATGGGTTTAGTATGCGCCCCACTCTCGATGACGGCGA
>DAOTXI010000712.1:0-11424 GCA_034435475.1 Anaerolineales bacterium | reverse complement strand
GTTTGGACGCTTTGCTCAAAAACCGACAACTTTTCACCTATTGTTACAACCAACGTCAGTTGATGAAACAGAAATATCCTAACTACAAATTGCCGCTTATTGATTTCCTTTATCCTCTATGATGGACACTCCCGTTTTCAAAATTCACCCACTGAATTTTGGAGTATAATTGCGGCTTGTATGACAATCCCGATCCTGCTTGCAGGGTTTCTGACTTCAATGGAGTAACAATGGCTAAAGCAAATCTCATCCCCCCCTATGGTGGAAAACTGGTGGACCTGGTCGCGAAAGGCGCCGAACGCGACGAATTGATCGCGCGCGCAGGCAAACTGCCTTCCATCAAAATCACCATGCGTAACCTGTGCGACCTCGAACTGATCGCCACCGGCGGTTTTTCACCCCTCACTACCTTCATGGGGAAAGCCGATTACGAGCGCGTGCTCAGGGAGATGCGCCTCGCAGACGGGACGCTCTTCCCGCTTCCGATCACGCTGACGGCTGACCCGAAGGAGTTGCCGACGGTGGGTGAAGAACTGGCGCTGCGTTCTGCGAACTTCGACCTGATTGCCGTGATGCGCCTTGATGAAGTTTATCATTGGGACGCCGAAACCGAAGCCGCGCTGGCTTACGGCTCGACGGACCCCAAGCACCCGATGATCTCTGAAATGGGACGTTGGGGCAAGGTCTGCATCAGCGGGCCGATGAAGGTTGTGAACCTGCCCAAGTATTACGATTTTGTGAACCTGCGCCATACCCCGGCTCAGGTGCGCGAAATGCTCGAAGCGATGGGGCACGATAATGCCGTTGCGTTTCAGACCCGTAATCCTTTACACCGCATTCACGAAGAATTGACCAAACGCGCCGCGGCCCAGGTCAACGGCTCGTTGATCATTCATCCGGTAGTCGGCATGACCAAGCCCGGTGACGTGGATCACTATACCCGCGTCCGCACCTACAAGGCGTTGGTGGATAATTACTACGACAAGAGCAAAACCATGCTCAGCCTTCTGCCGCTTGCCATGCGCATGGCAGGACCAAAGGAAGCCATTCTTCATGCCATCATCCGCCGTAACCACGGCGCGAATCACTTCATCGTCGGGCGCGATCATGCGGGACCGGGAAATGACTCCACGGGCAAACCGTTTTACGGTCCATATGATGCACAGGAGATCATGAAGCAGTACCAAGCCGAACTCGGCGTCAAAATGGTTCCGTTCGAAATGCTCGTTTACCTTCCCGACGAAGACCGCTATGTGGAAGAGAAAGATGTGCCGCAGGGCGCGAAGGTTGCCAATATTTCCGGCACGCAAGTCCGCGATGATTATCTCGCCAGGGGCAAACTGCTGCCCGAATGGTTCACCCGCCCTGAGACGGCTGAAATTCTGCGCGAGATGTATCCTCCGCGCCATAAACAGGGATTTTGCATCTGGTTTACTGGCTTAAGCGGTTCGGGAAAATCTGCCACGACGCAAGTGCTCACCACTTTGCTGCTTGAGCGCGGACGTGAAACCGCCATCCTCGATGGGGACGTGGTTCGCACGCACCTTTCCAAGGGTCTTGGCTTCAGCAAAGAAGACCGCGATACCAACATTCTGCGTATCGGCTTTGTGGCAGGTGAAATTGCCCATGCAGGCGGCATTGTCATCTGCGCCGCCATCAGCCCCTACCGCGTCACCCGCGAAGAAGCCCGCAAGATGGTCGGCGAGAACTTCATCGAAGTCTATATGGATACTCCTGTCGAAGTCTGCGAACAGCGCGACGTGAAAGGTCTCTACGCCAAAGCGCGTCAAGCCATGGCAGATGGCAAGCCAATGGGCTTCACCGGCGTGGACGATCCCTACGAGCCGCCCATCAAGCCGGAGATCACGCTCAAGGGGTATGAATCGACCCCTGAAGACAATGCCCGTATCATCATCAAGTATTTGGAAGATCAAGGCTTCCTGCTTCCGGTGAAATAATCGGATGCAAGTGACAGTCACCTTTAAGGTGACTGTCACTTGTTCTTTGTATGACCAACCCCCCTTACGCTTCATTCTTAATCCTTGTCCTGTTTGCTCTTTCAGGGACCTTGCTCATCCTGTATGCGACCCCCCAAGGCATGGGGCTTTCAGATGATTCCATTGCCTACATTGCCGGGGCAAGAAGCATTCTGAGCGGACAAGGGTATCGTGAAGCGTGGCTGGCATCAAACCAACCGGTCACCCATTTCCCTCCGGGCTTTTCTTCTGTGCTTGCCTTTGTCGGCATCAGCGGGCTCGATCCCCTGCGCGGCACACGCCTGGTCAACTCACTTTTGTTCGGCGCGAACATTTTTCTGCTCGGTCTCATCGGCTGGCGCATGACCAAATCGCACATAACGGGGATTGCGCTCGCCCTCTTGTTTTTGATCAATGGCTCACTTTTTCGCGTCCACACCACGGCGATGAGCGAGCCGTTATATATCTTCTTTACGCTTGCGGCATTCCTCGCTTTTTCACAATACCTCTTAAGCGAAGAAAAAAATTCCATAAAATTTTTATTGCTTGTTTCTGTCTGTACCGCCTTCGCCTACCTGACCCGCTACGCCGGTCTTGCCTTGCTTGCCACATTTCTCGTATCACTCCTCATCCTTCATGACACATGGCGCAACCGTCTCACCAGCGCAGGTATCTTCCTCGCCGGCTTCCTCCCCTTCGCCCTGGCATGGAGCCTCCGCAACCGCCTGCTGACGGATAACGCCACGAATCGTCAACTCGTCTTTCACCCCATCACCGCAGAAAACATTCAACTCGGCATTTCCAATTTCGCCGCCTTTCTTTTGCCCGTTGAAGAATGGCGCAAAACGCTCATCAAAATTCCCAACCTATTTACCGGCATTCTCGTCCTTATTCTTTTCTCTCTGCTTGCCTGGCTTATGACAAAAGGCTTGAAGAAGTTTTTCAACCCCGCAAACAAAACGCCCGAAATTCTCTCCTTCATCAACGCGCTTTACATTTTTGGTTATCTGGCATCCATCCTTTCTTCGATGACATTTTTCGACGCCAGCACCAAATTCCAACTCCGCATTCTTGCGCCGGTGTATGTCAGTTTGCTCGTCATGCTCACCTATCTTGGCTGGCATCTCTGGCAAAAACAAAAAACAATCTCTCTTCTCTTCTTTCTAATGCTCGTCTCGCTTTCAATTTACAACTTCACCTCCACCCTCGCCCAACTCCGCAAAGGCGGACAGGGCTACGCCTCCTTTCAATGGTTTGACTCCGAAGCGATGGATTTCCTCCGTCAACTTCCCGAAAGCACGCGTATCTACTCCAATCAAGTTGGGCCAGTATATCTATACACGGGACGTTCAGGATATGTTTTGCCTGACCTTGTGGATCCCGTTACCGGGTTGCCGCGTGGGCGATACGAGGAAAGTGTGGACCTTTTGCAAGCCGACGTTTTATCTGGTGAAGCAGCGCTGGCGCTATTCAAATACGGTTCACAGGATGAAGATGTACAATCGGTCTATCTCGACCTTGCCAATGGTTTATACCTCGCCTTCGACAGGCGCGGCGATAAAATCTATACGGCTTTTCCGTACTCGCAACCCTGACAGGTTTTCAAAGGAACTCACATGACCATCTTCGATAAATTCAATTTGAAAGACCGCGTGGCCATCGTCACCGGCGGCGGCGGGCAGCTTGGTTTTGAATTTTGCAAAACTCTTGCCGAAGCCGGAGCCGCTGTCGTCGCCGCGGATTTAAATATGGAACTCGCCACCCAAACCGCGGCCCGCCTCTCAGAATCTGGGTACACCGCGATGGCTTTTCCCCTCGATGTCACCCGCCTCGAATCGACCCGTGACCTGGTTGCTGAAACCGTCAAACAATACGGCCGCCTCGACATCCTCGTCAACAGCGCGGCGCTCGACCCAAAATTTGACCCCACTGCCGCCGAAAAAGGAATCGCCCCTGGCGCGTTTGAAGATTACCCGCTGGCAGATTGGAATGCCGCCCTCAACGTCAATTTAACGGGCATGTTCCTCACCACTCAAGCCTGTGTCAAGCAGATGATTGCGCAGGGCAAAAAGGGCAGCATTGTTAACATCTGTTCAACGTATGGTTTAAACGGCCCAGACCAAAGAATTTATATTAAAAATGGGAAGCGCGTGGCATATAAGCCTGTGTACTACACCACCACCAAAGCCGGTGTGATGGGTTTTACAAAATACCTTGCCGCTTATTATGCCGAGACAGAAATCCGCGTCAATGCCCTGACCCCCGGCGGCGTGTATAACAACCATGAAGAATATTTTGTCAAGAACTACTCTGCCAAAACCATCCTCGGACGCATGGCAAAGAAAGACGAAATGAACGGTGCTTTGCTCTTCCTCGCTTCCGATGCATCCTCATACATGACGGGAAATAACGTCATCGTGGATGGCGGCTGGACGGCGTGGTAGAAAACGATAATCGAGTATTCGATATTCGGTTATTGAGTATCGAAGATCGAATTGCAAATATCGCGAACTTATGAAACACATTCTCGCCATCATCCCCGCCCGCGGCGGCTCGAAAGGCATCCCGCGCAAAAATATCCGCTCATTTGCGGGCTATCCGCTCATTGCGTGGAGCATTGCCGCGGCAAAACAATCCTCCCTGGTGACGCGCGTCATCGTCTCGACAGATGATGAAGAGATCGCCGCCGTTGCCCGCGAATGGGGGGCAGAGACTCCCTTTCTCCGCCCAGCTGAGTTGGCGCAAGACAAAAGCACAGACCTGCCGCTGTTCGAACATGCGCTGGGCTGGTTGAAGCAAAACGAAGGGTACGAGCCTGAGATCGTCATCCAGCTACGCCCCACTTCGCCCATTCGTCCGCCTATCATGGTGGATGATGCCATTCGTATTTTGTTGAATCACAAGGACGCCGACTGTGTGCGCGGTGTGGTTCCTGCGGCGCAGAATCCGTTCAAAATGTGGCGCTTCAATGGCGAAGACAAACCGCTGGCTCAATTGATCGAAGTTGAAGGCATCGCCGAACCCTACAATGCTCCGCGCCAGAGTCTGCCGCCTGTCTACTGGCAGACGGGTCACATTGACGCCATTCGAACAGCGACCATCCTGAATAAGAAATCACTGACAGGCGATGTGATTTATCCGCTGATGATTGACCCGAAATACACGGTGGATATTGACACCCCCGCAGACTGGGCAAAGTATGAGGCGGTCGTTTATGGCGGGCTGGAGATCGCTGCCCCGGGACGTTCGCGCCGCAAGATGCCCAAAAATATAAAGATGATCTTCTTCGATTTCGACGGCGTGGTGACGGATAATTTCGTGCTCACCGACCAGGACGGGAGGGAATACATCCGCGCGTTTCGCAGCGACAGTATGCACATCAAATCCCTGAAGGCAAAGGGCATTGAGATGATGATCCTGTCCTCGGAGCCGAACCCGGTTGTGGCGGCGCGCGCGAAAAAGATCGGGCTGGAGGCAGTGCATGGGGTGGGGTTGCAGGACAAAGGGCGTGTGATGCGCGAAATCCTCGAGCAGAAAAAGGTCTGGGCGGAGGATGTCATCTATGTGGGAAATGACCTCAACGACCTTCCCTGTTTTGAAGTGGCGGGCTGGTCTGTGGCGGTGGCGGATGCGTACCCCGAAGTGCTCCGCGCGGCAGATTATGTGCTGACAAAGCCCGGCGGGCAGGGGGCGGTTCGGGAATTGTGCGAGATGGTGTTGAAGAGAATAGAGAATAGAGAATAGAGAATAGAGAATAGAGATTGGAGATTGGAGATTGGAGATTTGTTGCTGTGCATTGAACTAATCTCTAATCTCCAGCCATCTAATATCTGACATCAAGGAGAAAAAATGGCTCGTGAAATCAAATTTGGAAACCGAAAATTAGGCGACGGTCATCCCGCTTATATCATCGCGGAGATCGGAATCAACCATAACGGCGATTTGGATATTGCAAAAAAGATCATTGATGCGGCTGTCCATGCGGGCGCGGATGCGGTGAAATTTCAGAAGCGCGCCCCAGAGGTAAGCACGCCGCCCGAGCAGCAAAAGGTAATGCGCGAGACACCGTGGGGCTACATTACTTATCTCGATTATCGCTACAAAGTGGAATTCAATGAAGAACAATACCGCGAGATTGACCGCTATTGTAAGGAAAAAGGCATTGACTGGATGGTCTCGGTTTGGGATGAACCCTCTGTGGATTTCATGGAGAAGTTCGACACGCCCGCGTATAAAGTTCCCTCCGCTTCGTTGACCGACCACAACCTGTTGAAGTATGTGCGCAAGACAGGCAAACCGGTCATCATCTCCACGGGCATGTCCACCATGGAGCAAATTCATAAAGGCGTGGATGCCGTTGGTGAAGACAACCTTGTTATTATGCACTGCACCAGCACCTATCCCTGCGAGCCGGAAGAATTGAACCTGCGCATGATCGAAACGCTTCGCAAAGAATTCCCGAACAACCCCATCGGTTATTCCGGGCATGAAGTTGGGCTTGTCCCCTCGGCGGTGGCGGTGGCGTTGGGCGCGTGTTCGGTGGAACGTCACATCACGCTGGATCGCGCTATGTGGGGCAGTGACCAGGCAGCTTCAGTGGAGCCAGGCGGGTTTGAACGCCTTGTGAAATACATCCGTGTGACCGAAGCGGGTCTGGGCGATGGCGTGAAGAAGGTTTATGAATCCGAAAAGGGTTCGATGAAAAAATTGCGCCGCGTGGTGAATGAGTAAGAACAGTTACAAGTTGCAGGTTACAAGTTGGAAAGTTCAAAAACCCGTAACCTGCAACTTTCAACCTTGAACCTGAAGCTAATGAAACCCCTCCGCCGCGCGCTTCGTCCTTACGGCAAAACTGCCCAAGCCATCCTGAGATGGAGGCGGTTTTCTTTTAACGATGCGCCGCCGATCTTTGCAAACTCAAAACCGAAGAGCGGTTCGCATTTGCTTTTGCAGGTGATGAATGGGTTTACCCAGATCATGCCGTATAAATATGTGGATGCCGACCCGGTGCGGACGATAAAAAAAGACGGCGGACGGCGGACGGCGGACGATATTTTGGCGGATTTGAAACGCACGCCCAACGGAGTCATTGGCTGGGGCTATGTGGACGCCACCGAAGCAAACGCCTCTTTCTTAACTGGGAGCGGGCGCGTCAACTTTTTCATTTACAGCGACCCAAGGGTTATGCTCGTCTCGCAGGTCTTCTTCGCGACCTATATGCACGAAGAGCATGGGATGCACGAGTATTACAACTCCCTGCCCGATTTTGCGGCGCGTTTGAAAGTTGCCATTACCGGCATTGACAAAGACGGTCTGAAAATGGTCAATGTTAAACAAAGATATGAAGGTGTCTTTCAGTGGCTGGGGCAAAAAAATACGATGTGCCTGCGCTTCGAAGACCTCATCAATAAACGCGATGCGACGCTTTTGAAAATGTTGGATGAGGTGGAGAACACCGGCTACAAGATCCCCACTCCGCGCGAGAAAGCATTAGCCATTCTCGTGGATGCCATTCAGCCGAAGAAGAGTCACACCTTTCGCTCGGGCAAGACCGGCGGCTGGACTCAGCACTTCACTGAAGAGCATAAGAAGTTATTCAATGATGTAGCGGGGGATTTGCTGGTTAGGCTGGGGTATGAAAAGAATAATGATTGGTAAATGAATGGGACTGATTAATTCAGTCCCATTTTTGTCTCTCTGATACAATTTGCTCGCATATGAAAGAATTTTTCACCCAACGCATCAAACGCGGACTCGTCCGCAGACTCAATAATCTCAAGGTCGCGCGGTATGCGCAACGCGTAACTCGTAACTCGCCAACTCCTTCCGGCGCGCCTGTTGTCTTCTTCAAAGCCTCCACAGGCATTGACGACCTTTCGTGGAACAGCGGCTTTCATTTGCTGACCACATGGGCATTGCGCTTGCAGGGCATCCCTGTGGCTTATTTTGCCTGTAACGCTGGCATGAGCAAATGCGTGCTTGGAACGAACCGGGATAATCCGCAAAAGGAAATGCCGTGCAAGTCTTGTGTGATGCAGAGCAGGGCGTTGTATGCGGGCGTTCCGTCAAGGATTGAAGGTCAAAGGTTGAAGGTTGGGTGGTTTGATTTTCAGCGAGACCCCGAACTCGAATCTCAAATCTCCAATCTCTCCATTGATGCACTTTCCACTTTCTATTACCAAAACATCCCCCTCGGCGCACTCTGCCTTCCCGGTCTGCGCTGGGTTCTGCGTATTCACCACCTAAGCGATGACGAAAATACGCGCTATCTTTTGCGCGAATATATTTTGTCCGCCTGGAATGTGGCGCAGAAATTCTCGGATTTTCTCGATCAGACTCAGCCGCGGGCTGTGGTAGTGTTCAATGGGCAGTTCTACCCCGAAGCGACAGCGCGCTATATCGCCCAACAACGCGGACTGCGCGTCATCACCCATGAAGTCGGCTTGCAGCCTGCCACGGCGTACTTCACCGAAGGCGAAGCGACGGCGTATCCGATCCATATTCCTGACGAGTTTGAACTCAGTAAATCTCAAAACGCAAAACTCGATGCGTATTTGGCGAAGCGTTTTCAAGGTGACTTCACGATGGCGGGAATTAAGTTCTGGGCGGACATGAAGGGACTCGATGAAGCCTTTTTGCAAAAAGCCGCCGGGTTCAAGCAGATCGTGCCGATCTTTACCAATGTCATCTTCGATACGAGTCAACCGCACGCCAACACGGTCTTTGAGGATATGTTCGATTGGCTGGACATGACTCTGGAGGTCATCCGCGAAAATCGCGATACGCTGTTCGTCATCCGCGCGCACCCGGACGAATTGCGGGTGAGAAAATCCAGCCGCGAAACGGTCGAGGGTTGGGCGGCCCGGTACGAGGTCCAGAAAGAGCCGAATGTGGTCTTCATCGGGCCAAAAGAGGCGTTGAGTTCCTATGAATTGATCCAGAGGGCGAAGTTCGCGATGGTCTACAACTCGACCATCGGCTTGGAGGCGTCCATTATGGGGGCGGCGGTATTATGCGCGGGCAAGGCGCGGTTTACTCAGTATCCGACAGTGTTCTTCCCGCAGACAGTGGATGAAGTAAGAATAAAGATGAAAGAATTTTTGGCGGCGGAACATATTGAGGTCCCTGCTGAATTCAAACGCAATGCGCGGCGGTTTTTGTATTATCAGTTGTATCGCACGTCGCTGCCGTTTGGCGATTTCCTCGAACCATCGGTGCGGACGACGCAGACAAAGTTGAAAACATTCCGGCTGGACGAATTGACAAATTCTGTGTCGATCAAGGTCATCCTGGATGGTCTCCTTGCCGGGGGCGAATTCCTTTTGAAAGAGTGAGCGCCTTATGAGCACTTTTGATCTGACCGAATTTGAAACAGAAGAATACTGCTACCTCACCACGCGCGGACGCGTAACAGGCAAGCCGCATGAGATCGAGATCTGGTTTGTGGTGCATGAAGACGCGGCATATCTTATGTCGGGCGGCATGGACAAATCTGACTGGGTCAAGAATCTATTAAAAGAACCGCGGGTCACTTTGCGAATTGCCGGGCAGACTTTTGCCGCTCTCGCCAGCCCGGTGAAGGGCACCCCCACCGAAGACATCGTGCGGATGAAGATGGCGGTCAAATATAAAGAATGGGAGGGGCAGGGTCCCAGCGAATGGGCGCGTATGGCGTTGGTTGTGCAATTTATCCCCAGTTCGCCAGCCGGGGCGGTTTGAATTCCCAATTACCTTTTGATTGCAGTACCTTTGGTCAGTTTGCATAATTTAAAAGTCAAATAAAATGGGCGGAATTATCCACCAGGGGTTGATGGTATCAAGGTTAATCTCACTCTCCTTTGCACGCCTTTCCTCTGTGCGTGCGCAAAGCCTATCAGGCTTAACAGAGTGAAAAGGGAAATCTGCCGTTCGATACGAATCCTTCTTCACCGACATGAAACAGTTACTTCGTAGCGCCGGATTTATATCGCCCCAAAACGCGAGATAAATCCCGCAGTAGCGCAAAGTTCACTTTACCTTGCCGTTCCAGACAGAAGCGCGCGTTTCAATAGGGCGAAGCATTAGAGTGACGACAAGTTCCAAGATAAGGCAGATCCATCCTTGACTCATTTTGCATTTCGAGTAGAATACCGCCCAATATGAACGCGACTCACTTCTACATGTCCATGACTATGACTACCTCCCGGCTTTCCGTGAGGCATTTGCGTTTGGAATGAAGTGACCGAATAAAGGTTATCTTGCACAAACAGCGCCTCGCGGAAACGCGGGGCGTTTTTATTATAGACCTGACAGGTCTCAAAGGAGATGTTATGTCAAAAACGCTGGTCATGAAATTTGGAGGGACCTCCGTCGGCTCAGCCGATGCATTGAAGAACGCCATTCAGATCATCCGCGATGCGAAAAAGGATTGGGAGCGAGTCGTCGTCGTAACGTCTGCCATGTCTGGCGTGACGAACCTGCTATTGGACTCTGCCGCTTCCGCTTCGCACGGGAATGTGGATTCACTTTCAGCAGCCGAGTCGTCGCTGAGAGAAAAGCACTTCGCCGCCGTCGATACTTTGGTCAAGGATGAAGCGCAACGCGAAGCGGTCAAAGCGGAGATCAATGGGCTGATCCTCTCGCTTGTAGATCTGTGCAAAGCGATTGCCGTTCTCGGCGAAGCCAGTCCGCGCGCAATGGACACGGTGGCATCGCTTGGCGAACGCATGAGTGTGCGTCTGCTCGCTGCCGTGGTGGATAGTGCAGGCATCCCAGCGCAAGCCATCGAATCGACAGAGTTCGTCGTCACGAATGCACACTTCCAGAACGCACATCCCGATTTCAAAGTCACAACCGAAAAGACCCGCGAGAAGTTAAATCCCCTGCTCGATAAAAATATCGTACCTATCACAACAGGCTTCATCGGCGCAACGCCCGAAGGCGCGATCACAACCCTGGGGCGCGGGGGCTCCGATTATTCCGCCGCCATCATCGGCGCCGCGCTCCCCGCTGACGATGTATGGATTTGGACAGATGTGGACGGCGTGATGACCACAGATCCGCGCATTGTGAAAGAGGCGAAAACCCTGCCAGAGATCAGATACAACGAAATCGCAGAGCTGGCTTACTACGGCGCGAAAGTATTGCATCCCAAGACCATCCGCCCCGTGTTGGATGCGGGGATTGGCTTGCGCATTTGCAACACCTTCAATCCCAGTCATCCTGGTACGCGCTTGATTGCCAGCGTAAAAAGCAACGGCAAAGTAGAAGGCAAGGTCATCAAAGCCGTGACGGCTATCCGCAAGCAAAGGCTCATCACCATTGAAGGGCGCGGGATGCTGGGTGTGCCTGGTGTGGCAGCGCGGGCATTTGGCGCAGTGGCATCCACAGGCACAAGCGTGCCGCTCATCACGCAGGCTTCCTCCGAACAGTCCATCTGTTTTGCTGTCCCTTCTGAACTCGCCCCCAC
>DAOTXI010000711.1:0-3338 GCA_034435475.1 Anaerolineales bacterium | reverse complement strand
GTTCTACATCGTCAAGAGATGCATAGCGGACAACCGTGCCGTCTTCCTGAGTCACGTCTTTGTCGGCGGGCAGAGGCGAAATGGATTTGGCAAGCAACTTGAAGTCCAGAACCTGAAGCGAAACCTCCCCGGCTTTGGTGCGCATCATCACGCCGGTCGCTTCGACAAAATCGCCGAGGTCGAACATTTTATTGAAGAAGGCGAGGCGATCCTCCCCCACTTCGTTCACCCGCAGGAACAACTGGATTTTGCCGTCACCGTCTTCGATATGGGCAAAGCACAACTTCCCCTTCGGGCGCATCGAGCGGATGCGACCCGTGAGGATAACTTTTACTTCTTTAGACTCGTCTTTTTCAAATTCGGCAATCGCCTGCGCGCTGGTATGAGTCCGTTTGGCGCGGGTGGGGTATGGCTCCACACCTTCAGCGCGGAGTTCTTCCACTTTCTGCAAACGGATTTTTTCAAGGGAGTTGTATTCTGCCATGTTGCATAACTTCTTTCATCCCTTCGCTAACGCTCAGGGCAGGCTTTCTTCTTTCCTTCCATTGAAAGGTGAAGAAAGAAAAGTGAAGTATAAAAAAAGCCCCGCATCCCATACATGGACGCGGGGCAATACGTCGCGTCCTGATTAACCGACTTTGAGAATCTTCACGTTGTAGGTTCCGCCGGGAGTTTCCACTTTAACAGTATCGCCCACTTTATGCCCAAGGATGGATTTTCCAATGGGAGATTCGTTCGAAATCTTTCCATCACGCGGGTTGGCTTCCGCAGCGCCGACGATGGTAAAAGTTTCTGCTTCGTAGTTGCCTTCCTTGATGGTCACCTTCGAACCAACCTGGATGGCATCGCCCTTTTTGCCCTTGCCGTTCTCTTCGATGATCTGGGCGGTGGCGAGCAAATGGTCCAGTTCCTGAATACGCCCCTCGACAAAAGCCTGCTCATTTTTGGCGGCTTCGTACTCGGCGTTCTCGATCAGTTCCCCGCCTTCCATGGCTTCATGCAAGCGCGCGGCAACTTCCTGGCGTTTTACAGTTCGCAGGTGCTCGAGCTCTTCCTGCAGTTTGTCGTAACCCTCTTTGGTAAGGAAATTGGTTGGCATGATATTGTCCTGCTAAATGAATTTTGCATCCCCTACCGAGATGCAATGATAAAAATTTCCGGTGGTATCGTCCGGAAAACGCGCATACTATATCATGATTTATGGGGGGATTCAAGCCCCAAAATTCCCATTCATTTTCAGCCGTTTTTATGCCAAAATGTCATCCCGCCGGTTTTCAAGCAATACGAATTGATCGCTTTGCGCATTGCCCTGGGACTTTTAAACAACATGGGGATCTGGGATTCATAGGCAAGAACCGCCTCTTTCCACGCCCTCAAGCCTGCCTTGCTGACCCGTTCGACCTTTTTCTTCATCCCGGGTGTTTTCGGTTTGAGGTGTTTTGGGTAACTGAAAAGGTAGGGAATATCCGCCACGTAATGGAGGGGGCGCCCAAGCAATTCCGCCGCAAGGCGGACCGTGACATGATCCACGTGTTTGCCCACTCCAAGTTGGCAGACCAGTTCATCGTCCGGTTTGAGGCGGGCGGCGATGGATTCGGCGATCCGCTTCGGCAGGTCTGCTTCCCCGGGGAGCGGGTCCACGAAGATACTGTAATAGAGAAAATCGCCGTTCCCATCCTGCCGATAGATGCAATCGAGAAAATTGAAATGCCGCGCCTTTGCGCCGAGGATCGCCGCCGAATTTTTATCCTCGATGCGACGCCCGGCAACCACATCCCTTGCCGAGGTCATGCCCCACTGGTTGTGAAGATATTCTGCAAACGGAGAAAGCTTGCGGGTCTTCGGGAAACCGCACATGATGGTCCACATCTCGACCGGGTTGCCGGCATGTACCTGGTCGTAGATCCAACCCCCGGCGGAGAGGGCGGCGTCATCGAGATGGGGGGAAAGGTAAATCCAGCGCATTTCGCCATATTTTTACCACACAACGGCAATGCAAGTTGCAAGACCCTTCCTTTACACTTGGCGCAAAATGAGGTCACATGAAGGAACGGCGTAAACAGGAAAGAAAGAATCTCGTGGCGTACACGCAGGTATTTGATCTATACGGCGGGAATCTGATCGGCTATCTCGGCGACCTGACCGTGTCGGGAGCCATGATCATCAGTGAAAAACCCATCAAACCCGAGACCGAGATCACGCTTGCCATCGAAATCCCCGAACTGCCGGGCATCAAAGCCATACGCATGAGTCTGGCGTCCCGCGTGGTTTGGTGCCAGCAGGACCTCAGCCCGCAATATTACAACATCGGTTTCGAGTTCAGGGAAGTCGCCCCAGGTCATAAGAGTTTGATCGAGTCCATAATAAAGAATTATGAGTTCCGGCGCGACCTGCCAAAATACCCCACCCACGGACCGGGTCCAAAATAGGTTTGAATAAAAAAACGGGCAGCCCAAAAGGCTGTCTTTGTTTATTAGACATTATCCGAAATAACCGTCCCGAAGGTTTTTTTTGAACTATTCACAAGGCAAAGTTGCAACCTTCGGGACGGTTTTTCTTATTACGGATAAAGCCTATTGTATTACTCAATGAAATCTACGCCAATCGCGAAGGTTTTGCGCAGTCCTGCAAACTTCAGTTTGCTTCCGCGCAAAGCGCAAACTGAAGTTTGCGGTACAGTTGCGTTATGTTAAACTTTCAGCATGACGGAAACCCGATCTTTGATCTTTACCGCGCCGCGCCGCGTGGAGGTGTATACCGCCACCCTGCCACCCTTGAAGGATGATGAAGTTCTAGTTGAGACGCTCTGTTCCGCCATCAGCGCCGGGACGGAGATGCTGGTCTATCGCGGGCAGTTCCCGCATCTTCACGATTCGCAAGATGGCTTAAGCAGCGATCTGGAATATCCGCTGGCGTATGGGTATGCCTGTGTGGGGCAAGTAAAGGGAATGGGAAAGGAAGTGAATAGGGAATGGGAAAATCGTTTGGTATTTTCATTTCATTCCCATGCATCGCGCTTCATTTCAAAACCCACTTCCCTATACCCAATTCCCAATTCCCTTGCTCCTGAAAACGCCTGCTTCCTGCCAAACATGGAAACGGCAGTAAATCTGGTGCAAGATGGCGCGCCTATTTTGGGAGAACGTGTGCTGGTATTGGGGCAGGGCGTGGTGGGCTTGTTGACAGCATCTTTGCTGAGCGAGTTTCCCCTTGAGAATTTGACGGTGGTGGATGGGATTGAATTGAGAAGAAACCTGTTGCAGGTTGAACGTCAAAGGTCACAGGTCAGGAACCTTGCGCCAGCCGACCTTCGACTTTCGACCTTTGACCCTTTTGAC
>DAOTXI010000710.1:0-6207 GCA_034435475.1 Anaerolineales bacterium | reverse complement strand
GGAAGACCCAGCCGGTGATCGCCTGGAATCCGCCGAGGGAGCCGAAGAATAATTTTTGGATCTGCTTCGGCACAAAACGGATGTACGGCACATCCCAAAATCCGTCTGAAAAGACGCGGATGAATTCGAAGCCTGCGGATTCGATCATGCCCAGCCATTCCTCCGGTTCCTTCAACGAAATATGGGTCGGGTCCTGGTAACCGATCCACTTTTCGCCCTTCCACGGTTTGAGCAGGGAGCCGAGGTTCGGCGTGGCAAGGATGAGGATGCCGCCCGGTTCGGTCACACGCCCAATCTCGTTAATGGCTTTCGCAGGGTCGGGCAGATGCTCGACAATATGCTTGATGATGACCACATTGAAGGCGGAGTTTTTGAACGGCAACTCCTGCGCTGATGCCGTTTGAAGCGAAGCCTTCTCCGCCGCATCCTTGGATTTGTTTACCGCCCAGTGATTCAAATCCATGCCGTACGCTTCGAACTGCGCCGAAAGTTGACCGACGAGATGCCCCATGCCCGACCCTACCTCGAGCAGACGCGCTCCGCGCCGCCCATAACGCCTCGCCAGAGTGGCGAAGAATCGGTTCGACCACCAATACATGCTGTACTTGGCGAAGGTGATATTTTGGTAGGTGTGAGTGAAGAAGTAATTTTCGTCAAAGGGCATGGGAGGTAAGTTCCATTCTCAAAAGTCATCAGTGATGACCGCCGACGGTAGACCGCGGTCAATGGTCGGCGGTCGAAATTTTAGAGTTCCTCGTGAGTTCTGACTTTATTTCATCAGCCTTGCAAACAATTTTTCATATTCCTGCGCAATCGAATCCGGGTTGTAGGCGGTTTTGATGGCGGGAATATCGCCTCGGTATTTTTCCTTATTATCCAGCACTTCGATGATGGCGTTGGCAAGGCTTTCGGGGTTGCCGATCTCCGAGACGACGCCCATGTTGTGCATCTTCACCGGCTGGCGCACGCCCGGCAAGGCGGACGGCACGCTCGGCACGCCGTTCATCATCGCTTCGATTTGCACCAGCCCGAAGGCTTCGGTGGAGTTGAGCGACGGCACGGTGATGACATCGAGGTTTGGGTACACGGCGGATAGCTGGACAGGGTCGAGGTTGCCGAGGAAGGTCCACTGTCCTTTGATCTCGTATTCGCGGATGCGCGGGAAGAGGCGGCTAAAATATGCCTGTTCACCCATCACGTTCTCGTGCTGACCCGCATACAAGACCTGGGCATTGGGATATTTTGCAAAGATGGCGGGCAGGGCGTCGAGCAGAATTTCCACGCCCTTCTCCGAGGCGAAGCGCGTGACCATGCCGATGACGGGTCGCTTTGTCTTTGTGCGGTGACGTTCGGCAAAGGCGGCAACCGCTTCAGGCGTTGCCTCAGGCATCTGGACGGGCGGCAGGATCGGGGTCAGTTTTGAAGCGTAACGGGAGAGATAAGGCGAATGGTCTGCATAATCCCGGGTATAGGTCACGATATGATTCGCCAACTTCCCGGCCATGTTATTTTGAAAATCGAGTATCGAATTGACGAAGCGATTGAACATGCTGAGCGGAAGCTGGACGTCGCAGTGATAGGTCAGGACGGCGGGCTTGCCGAAGAGCCGCGCGCGAAAGGCGACCCCGGGCGCGTCGAACTGTGGCAGGTGCAGGTGGACGATGTCGTTCTGCCAGACGAGTTTGGTGGCGACGAAACCGAACGCCGGGGCGATGACCCCCTTGCTGATGCGGGCAATGACCGGCACGCGGATGACGCGCACGCCGTCCATCATCTCTTCAAGCGGAAGGGACGGGTCGTATTGCGTGGTCATCATGGTGACTTCGTGCCCGCGTTGCGCAAAGGCGCGCGCGAGCCGCTCCGCATAAATGGTGAGACCGGAGGTGTGCGGGCGATAATAAGTGAGGACGGTAAGGATTTTCATTTGGTCTTTCGTTTGGCGGTTTTACGAACGGGGTTCTTCATCACCTGCACCGGATACGGCGCATCCACGCCGAGTTTTTCGAGGGCGCGTTTTACCCTGACCAGAGCCGTGTCTTTTGCGACGTGAAGATCGGCGGCGGAATAGTCTATCCAGAACTGAAGTTTCAAATCAATCGCGGAGTGGTTGAATGTATGAAAAAGAACCTGCGGCGCGGGTGTTTCCAAAAACCCGGGAATGGATTTGACTTCGTTCAGGATCGCCGCGCGAACTTTTTCGGTATTCGCTTCATAAGGGATGCTGACTGGCAATTCCACCCGGAAACCTTTGGAACGGCTGTAGTTGATGATGGGCTGGGCAAGCACATCCGCATTGGGTAGAAAGGCGAGCAAGCCGTTACGAAGTCTCAACTCGGTTGTGCGCAGTCCGATCTTGAGCACTGTGCCTTCATGTCCGCTCAAGGTTACGTCATCGCCAACTTTGAACGGCTGTTGGATCAACAGGATCACCCCGGACATGAAATTCTGCATGATGTTTTGCAGGGCAAAGCCGATTGTGAAACCGATGATGCCCAAGCCGGTCAGAAACGCTGTGACGTTGAAGAAGCGCTGCAAGGCAGTGATGAACCCGAGCGAAATGATTGTCCATTTGAGGATCTGCGCGAGCAGGTGCGAAACGCCCGGCTCGGCATTGCTTCTTTGCAGGACACGCCCAAGCAGGCGGCTCAACCAGACGCCCGCGTAGTAACTTGCCCCAAAGATCAACAGGGCGGTCAGGATATTGGTGAAGGAGGGGAAATTTGCAGGCATGGGTCAACAGCCTACGAACGGATATGGTTTCATTTATGTATTTTACCCATAAATAACCTGTAAATCACCTTACGCACCGTCCCGAAGGTTGGAACGGAAAACAGGCTTGATTTGCGAGAACCTTCGGGACGTTTCGCGTGACATCACCTGTAAAATTCGGAGTCTCACTCCGAATTTTACAGGTATCGTTCCGATCCCCTAAAACAGGTTTTTATTGACTTTCACCCACTCGAATAGCATATTAACCCCTTCTTCCACGCTGATCTTCGGCTCCCAGCCGAGTTCGTTTTTGGCTTTCGAGACATCGGCATAGAACACGCGCTGCTCGCCTGGACGCCAGTCGCCGCGCGCGACTTCGATGGTTTCGCCGAGCAGTTTTTCGAGCCGCGGACCGAACTCTGCCCAAATGGACATGACATTTGCGGGTCCGCCGCCGAGGTTGTAGACCTGACCTTTAGCGACATCAATTTTTTCAATAGCGAGGTCGTAGGCATTGATCAGATCATTCACATGCAAAATGTCGCGGACTTGTTTGCCATCGCCGTAGATAGTGATGTCCCGTCCCATCACAGCGGCAATGATGAACCACGCCACCCAGCCCTGATCTTCAATTCCAAACTGACGCGGCCCATAAATGCAAGATTGGCGAAAGACAACCGTCGGCAGGTCATACATGCGTGCATAATCGCGCACATACTGATCGCCCGCGCCTTTTGAACAACCATAAGGCGAATGGAAATCGAGCGGCTGGGTTTCGGGACAGCCATTCACCAAATCCTTGTAACGCCAGCGGGTCGTTTCCTCGAACAATTCCACTTCCTCCATGCCGCCGTACACTTTATTTGTCGAGGCATAGATCACGATGGGCTTGCGCCCCGATAACCGCGCGGACTCCAGCACATTGAACGTTCCCAATGCGTTGGATTCAAAATCGTCTCTTGGATTTGTGACGGAGGTGGTCACTGCGACCTGTCCCGCCAGGTGTACGATCACATCGGACTTTGAGGCTGCTTCGGTTATTCTGGAAGCGTCTCTTACATCCCCCACGATTACTTCGAATGCCTTCTCCCCGAATTCGGCTTTCAGCCATTCCAAATTGCGTGGAGCGCCGCCGCGCGAAAAGTTATCGTAGATGGTCACCTTTTCGCCGCGTTCAAGCAAACGATGAACGTAATTTGAACCGATAAAGCCCGCCCCGCCGGTGACAAGATAGTTTTTTCTGTTTTCCAATTTCAACTCTCCGAAATTTCCGTCTGTTCCTTGTTTCTTAAATTCATCAGTTGCTGATAGATACCCGAAAGGGTCTGCCCTTCGCGCATCAGCCCGATGCCGCCGATCACGCCGCTGTTGAGGTAGTTATACAAACGCGCCGTCAACGCCACCGCCAGCGACGTGGACTGATCGCCGGTGAAGAGAAACAATGCCGCGCTGACCGCGCCTTCGAACGTGCCGACCCCGCCGGGTAAGGCGGGAATCGCACCACCGAACGCCGCCGCGCCAAGCACGAAGAACATCCAGTGGAATTGAGCCTCCGGGAAGAACGAAAGCGTAATCAGGTGATATGCCACCATTGCCACGAACCAGTTAAGCGTCATCCAAAAGAGGAAGCGCAGGAAAAGCCAGCCATCAGTCAGCGCGCCCAACCCGGTCAGGAAGGATTCGAGGAAATTGCCGCCAACCCTTTGTAAGAATGTCCAGCGTTTGCTTAAGCCATGAAAGACATCCAGCGCCCACTGACGGTTGCGGGCAAGGGCGTACATCATTACCAGCCCGGCGACCATTACGCCGCCGATGATGTAACCGATCTGCGCCGAACTTTGCGCCTCGGTCACATATGTCAACCCGATCAACAACATCCCGGCGGAGAAGAGCAGGTCCATCACGCGCTCGATGACGATGGTCGGTAATATCTCGCTGAAGGTCATGCCGGATTTCCGGCTGAGTAGAAAGACACGCCCCACCTCGCCCAGGCGGAAGGGTAGAAGCGCGTTCAATAAATATCCCTCGCCCGTGGCGAACAATACATCGGGATATTTGGGTTTGTCGCGCATCAACGTTTGCCAGACCTTGGCGCGGATTCCCAGCCACACGAACGATAAAACCGCCGCCCCGGCAAGGATGGTGTAATTGGCATTCTTAATGGAATTCCACATGGTTTGGAAATCCACAAAATATGCAATGGCGGCAATGAGGATAATGCTAATGAGCGCGCCGGGAAAAATTCGTTTTATTGTGCTTCCAGATTCGGGCATGGGAGAGGTCCTTACGGATTACGCATTACGGATTGCATGATGCGTAATCCGTAATGCGTAAAAACCTATTCGTCTTCCAACTTCAAGACCGCCATAAAGGCTTCCTGCGGAATTTCGACATTGCCCACCATTTTCAAACGCTTCTTGCCGCGTTTTTGTTTTTCGAGCAGTTTTTTCTTGCGCGAAATGTCGCCGCCATAACACTTGGCAAGCACATCCTTGCGGGTGGCTTTGACGTTGGCGCGGCTGATGATGCGCCCTCCGGATGCGGCTTGCACGGCAACATCGTACAACTGGCGGGGAATCAAATCTTTCAGTTTGGTGATGAGCCGCTGCCCTTTGTGATACGCATCCTTCTCATGGACAATTGCCGCCAGCGCATCCACAGGGTCGCCATTGACGAGGATTTCCAGTTTCTGCAATTTATCGGCACGGTATTCAAGGAATTGATAATCGAGCGAGGCGTAGCCTTTGGTGCGCGATTTGAGGTGATCGAAGAAATCCACGATGATCTCAGAGAGCGGGATTTCAAAATCAAGCTGCACGCGGTGCGGAGCGGGGTGTTCCTGTTGTTTGAAAATTCCGCGACGCTTGGTGACCAGTTCCATGATGGGGCCGTAGTATTCCGTGGGGGTGATGATCTCGATGTTCATCCACGGCTCGCGGACTTCGACGATTTTGTTTGGGTCGGGCAATTCTGCGGGCGAGTCCACTTTGACGACGTCGTCGCCGACTGTCAATACTTCGTATTCCACCGAAGGCGCGGTGAAAAGCACATCGAGCAGGTATTCGCGTTCGATGCGCTCTTGAATAATTTCCATGTGGAATAAGCCGAGGAAACCCGCGCGAAAGCCGAAGCCCAATGCCTGTGATGTTTCGGGCTGATAGGTCAACGACGCATCGTTGAGTTGCAGTTTTTCGAGCGACTCGCGCAACTCTGTGTAGTCGTCCGCTTCGACAGGATAGATACCGGCGAAGACCATCGGTTTGGGCAGGAAGTATCCGGGCAGAGGTTCGGAGGCGGGGGATGAAGCGAGCGTCATCGTATCGCCGACGCGGCACTCGTGGACGGTTTTGAAGCCGGTCGCCACATAGCCGACTTCGCCGGAGCCAATGCTTTCCACAGGTTTCATGCCGGGGGAGAAGATGCCAATTTCAACAGGGCGCAGGTCCATCTTTGTGGAGAACATGCGCAGGGTATCTGTCGCTTTGATGCGCCCTTCGA
>DAOTXI010000709.1:0-3452 GCA_034435475.1 Anaerolineales bacterium | reverse complement strand
GCGCGAGTTCTTCGAGCGGGAAGATGCGCAAGTGCTCGGCGCGGACGTAGTAGGTTTCGTCCCATTTATCGTCGCGGATCTGGTACCAGGGTTGTCCATCTGTCACTCCGGCGACCATCGCCTTGACCCAATGAGTTGTCTCGTAATAGATGCGGTAGCCGACTTCGGATTCAGTCGTCGCTTCGGTGAATGCGTCAGTATATGGAACGCTGACCTCGGCGAGCAGTCCCTCCTTTGGAATGTCGCCGCCGTGGGGCTGGCTGATGATCGTCCGCACCGGCTGGACGTTGACCGAATGGACATAGCCTTCGTCCCCGACCCGATACCAGATGCGGTTGAGCGGTTCTGGATCTTCGCTGATGGCGGTGTTGCTGATATTAAAGAGCGAATCGCGCTGGAGGAGTTTGATCTTGGGTGAGGATTCGGACGGCGTTTCATGCATCCAGATCGTGCGGACAGTGACCCGCCCTTGTTGAAGATCGAAGGGGTCGCTTAAATCAAAATCGAGCGGGGTTGCCATAAGACCGGCAAGACCAAGTCCGCTCAATTTGAGAAAGTCGCGGCGCGAAATATATTTCATTCAATAAGTGATTAAGAATTGCAAAATCAGTAATGCGTAATCCGTAATCCGTAATTCGTACTGGTCGGTTGTTTCGCGCTGCTCAATCATGCACGTTCACAACGGTTCCGACCGAGGCGAAGTTGTACGCCCATTCCGCGTCTGGAATACTCAAGTTGACGCATCCGTGGCTCATCGGCACGCCAAAGTTGTTGTGCCAGTACGTCCCGTGGATTCCATAATCGCCGTAAAAATACATGATGTAGGGCACATCGGGCAGGTAATAGCCGGGACCCGACATCGGCGCAGAACGGAGTTTGATCCACACTTTGAATTTTCCGGTCACTGTCGGCGTTTGCCACGTGCCAGTGGAGACGACAAAAGTATTCACCAACGTGTCGCCTTCGTAGGCATACATGCGCTGATCGGAAAGGTCCACGTCGAACCAATGCGCACCTCCGCTTCCACCGGTGCTGACAGGCGGAACATAAGCAACCGCGGTCGGCGGCGCGACATATTCCGCTGTTGGCGTATCAGGGACAATCGCCGCTTCTGCCACAGCCTGACTGGTTTCGACAACGGCGACCGCTTCGACTGTTGCTGTTGGGACGATCGCAATATCAGCAGGCGGCGCGATTGTCGGAACATCCGTCGGCGGGACGATGACCACATCCTGCGGCGCTTGTGTTAATGTCGCCGTGGGTTGAACAACTTCTGCACCAGGTTGATTTGCAATGACGGAAGGAGTCGGCTTGGCAATATAGACCTGCGCAAACGATTCCCCCGGCGCCCTCTGCTCGAACTGCGGCGTCGCCGGTCCGCTGATGATCGAAGCCAGCACGGGCGATGTGACCGCCGACCATGCCGCGAATGCGAACACGGCGCATCCCATGAAGACCAACAGGAGGGGGAGGAAAAGATTCCGCTTCTTTTTTGGACCTTTCGCCGGTCTGCCGTTTCCCGGGTTGTTTCTCTGCGCTGGAGCCTGTGATCTTGCGGGTTGGTTGTACATGGTTCACCTTTGCTGTCTACGGATAATAAAAGAACCGGCACGTTCAATGAAATTATAAACAAAAAGCCTGAGTTTTTACCATTGAATTTCCACCGGCACTCCCACCTCCGCCCAGTCGTAGAGCAATTGTGAGTCGTAGGTATCCAAAACGATGCACCCGTATGAGATGGGTGTTCCCAAAAAGCCCGCCCATAAAGTCGCTCCGTTCGGCAGGATCGGCAGGGCATGGATTCCGTTCTCCAGACTGCCCGCCCAGTAAATGCCGAGCCAGTTTGGCATCCAGATATTCCATGTCGCGCCGTAGGCATTCGGGATTTTATCGAGGACGCTGAACCTTCCCGCGCGCGTCGCGTTGTTCATCCCGGTCGAAGCGATGAAACTAAAGACCAGCGTATCGCCCTCCTGCACATACATATGCTGTTCAGAAATATCCACAAGGATGTATTTTCCGCCCGTGTCATTGACCGGAACCGCCGCCGCTTCCTGAGCCGCATTGCCCCGCTCCGGCGAATCGACGATGACAGCCTGCGCCACTGGCTGGGGAGTCTCGGTTGGGATTGAGGTTGCGAGCGGGGTGAAGGTTGCGTTTACTGTTGGAGAGGGGGTGTAGGTTGGTTTGATAATCTCCGCGACGGCAAACGGTTGCCTGTGAGTTGCAGTGGCCTGAACCGAAGGGGTGAATGTTTGTGACGCACCCACCGCCCACGTCCCCGCGCCGAGCAAGGCAATCACAGTGACAAACAGCAAGCCGACCCGAAGAAACTTCATGGCAGGATGGTCGGCAAAACCGCCGGGGTTGGGAGGACGCTTTCATTATTAGCAAAGCACAGAATACCCTGGGTCACGCCCTCAGCCACGAGGTCGGTGCGCTTGGTCAGAATTTCCTGGTCGAGATATAGAAACCCCGTTTCGATGATGGCGGTGATGGTGTTTGGGTCGATTTCAGAGAAGGCGTGATATTGGGTCATATCGGGTGTGATGCTGTTGGCGTGGAAGTAAAGCCCGGTCATGCGTTGATAGCGGTCCGTCAGGCAGGCGGTCAGGCGTTGGGCGCGGTTCACATCGCGGGTTTCGAGGGAAGCCGCCACTTTGAACCCCGTCGCTTCATCATTGATATATTCACAGGAGTCGTTATGAATGGAAACCAGAGCCGCGGCGCGGTATCCATTCAGGCGCGTATCGAACTCGTTCAGCAGGTCCACCTGGTAGCCGCGTTCGGTCAAACTGCGTTGGACGAGCTTCGCAATCGAAAGGTTTACATCCACTTCGGTGATCGTTGTCTCGCCGTTTTCGTCGAGGCAGGCCGCGCCCGAGTCGTTGCCCATGTGCCCCGCCACGATCCCGATCCGTACCTGCGGCTGGGGAGTCAATCCGCTTTGGACGGCAGACTGGGGCGTCAGAAGCGTCTGTAATTGAGATTGCAAGTTGCTCGTGAAAAGACTGTTCGGAGTACACGCGGTAAAGAGGGTCGCGAGCAATATCGCAATCCCAAGCGTGGATAAAAACGGATTCGCCCTTCGCGGTTTGTGCTTGCGTTCAACCTTGTGTTCGGTCTTGATCTGTTCTTCGGTGGAGTCCATAGCCGGGATAATATTACCTTAATTCCCTCCGCTATGCGCTCAAACAACCACGGAGGCGCTGAGTTTTATATGTTTCCTTCGATTGCCTTACACTTTGTTTTCAGCGCTCATCCGCATCCTGATTTAAGAGTGTAAGGTAATCAGATGTTTCCTCTGGGATCTTTTACGGCCATATCGAAAAGCCTGCTTATCGGTTTCAATCTCGATAACGGCATGGCAAGGTTCTTGACATGTGTGCGTTCGTACTGAAACGTCCGCGCATTCGGTTGGAGCAGGGTCGAGCGCGTCCCCATCTCTTCAT
>DAOTXI010000708.1:0-1535 GCA_034435475.1 Anaerolineales bacterium | reverse complement strand
GATGGCGGGGCGCTTGCCAACACCTTCATCGGTCAGATCATCGGCACGGGCGCGGGGCGCGGCATTGGTCTGATGGCGATCATCGCAGGATTGATCGGCATCATCGTCAGCATTTTCGTTTATCTCAACCCACGCATCCGCAATGTGGAATCAGAATTGCCAGATGCGGATAAAGCGCCTCAAACCTGACCTTGAACTGGTCAAACAAAAAGAGCCTCATCTACGCGGATGAGGCTCTTTGCTTTATCGGATTTTCTCCGCCGCCGCTCTTTCAAGCAGACGATATGCGCTCTCGATCAACCGCCTCATTTCCGGACCTGCAACCGGTCTTCCCGCTTCGAGCTTTTCCACCATCCTCAGCATGGACCCTCTCACGCCGCTGGCGCGGTACGCCACGGATGAATCGGCGGAGATGCGTTCGAGGCGGGAGAGGAGGAATTGGAGCGTGGGGAGATGGTTATCATCCATGAGGATATTGTAAAACATGAGATCAATGGAAGATAGAAAGTGGAAAGTCCTACCTCCTACTTTCCACTTTCCATATATCGTTTTTTGCCAACAGGGTTGCCTCGTATACTCTCACTGAAACCTTCGCATCCCATCCCACATTTCCGCCCAGGGTTTGCGCAAGCCTTTGCAGAGGTAAATGTCCCTGAGTTGGGCTTCGTCGTTCATCACGCCGTAGCTGTTGCTGACTGCGCCTGCCAGTTCGCAGGAGTTGAAATAGGAGTTGGCGCTGCCATCGGGATAGCCCACTACGATCAGCACGTCAATGGTTTCGGATGGCGCGCCTTTCATCCAGAACGAATTTGAGGGGCTGATGACTTGTGGCAATCCAAACTCCGCGCCGTAGAGATCAACTGCGCCAGCCTCGCCGTAGTTGCCCGCAAATACCGCGGCGCGGGCTTGTTCCTCCGGCGGCAGGGAGTGATAAACCGCGGCGACCTGTTCGGTCAACTCACGCCAGCCGATCTGTTCGGCAAAGTCATCCTGAACTTCGCGACTGATATTCCACACTGCCGAGTTGACGGGCGCGAAGGGAATCGCAAGAATTGAAATAAAGATAAAGCCCACGAGAAGCGCAGACCAGCCCAGGGTCCGGTAGAGAAGCGCGGGTTTGGGATTGAGAGTCAAAAGCCAGCGGTCGAAGACGAACATCCCGGCGGCGACCAACATCACATAGGTTGGGGAGGGGTAATAGCCGCGTCCCTGCAAGAGGAGGAAGGTCAGCACGGGGAAGAGGTACATGAAGCCGATCATCCGGTATTTTGACTCGCGGAAGCAGAACAACAAGCCTGCGATCCAAAACGGCAGCATGAACGGATTCGCCATCAACAATTGCTCGGGGAGATAGCCGTCGGTGCGACCAATGCGCACGTCGCGTTCGTGAATGGCGGCTTGATAATCGAGCGATATGAAATCGTATTGAACCTGCCAGAGGAGGTTGGGCAGGAAGATGATTATGGCAAGTAACGCCCCGAGCCATAACCATTTCGACTTGAGATATTTGCGGGCTGGCGTGATGAGGGTCCCCA
>DAOTXI010000707.1:0-2748 GCA_034435475.1 Anaerolineales bacterium | reverse complement strand
AATACATGCGGCCAGGCAACCCCCGCCGGGAGCAAGGCCAAGCAGGGACGATTTCGTCTGTGGACGATGGGAGGCTGCTCGTCTCCATACGCGCCCTTCCCTTCTGTGGGTTGGGCCAGTCCCGGGTAGGCTGCACCGAGCGGAGCGGCGACGCTCCGCCCAGAGAGATGACTGCCCAAGTGGCAACACTGGACAGAATGCGGCTTATAGACCAGCCTGGAGCAATCTTTATCGGTATGAAGAATCAAAAACTTTCAGCCATTATCCAAACTCTAAGAACTCAAAACGCGCAACGCGAAACAATCCACCTTGCAGTGGGGGAGTTGATCGTTGACCGCGAATCGCTTCAACGCGATTGGGACGAGTTGACATCCTCCACGCCGTTTGCAAATACAAAATTGAACATCCGAATCGTCCCAGCCGAACAACAGTGCATGTGGTGTTTCCTCATCTATCGCCCCAAACAAGGCGAAACCCAATGCCCGCAATGCCGATGTGTTGGCGCGAAGATTCTTTCGGGCGAGGAGTTTTATCTTGAAGAGGATTAAGCGGACTCGCCTTGCCCATTGGTTGACTCTTTCTCTCACAGCCATGCTTGCCTGCGGATTCCCCTCCGCCTCCACCCCGACCCCAGACCTGCTGGCCACTCTATCAGCCGCCACCCCGCTGTCAGTTGATTCGACTCTCCCCGCTGCTGCGAATGAACCGACCGGAAAGATCACCTTCGTCTGCCAGATATTCAAAGCGCAAGCGTCCAACCAAATTTGCATCGTCAACGCCGACGGCTCCGGCTTTCGACGCCTGACCACAGATGACAACCGCCAGCATTATTACCCGTCCATGTCACCGGATGGGTCGAGCGTTGTGTATGCTTCCTTCCGCGAACCGAACATTTATGAAATTTACGAAATGAATATTGCCAGCGGCTCGGTCATGCAGCTCACCGACCGGCTTGGCAACCTCAACGGACCTGAAATCTCTCCGGATGGGACAAAGATTGCGTTCAAACTTTCCACAGCCGCATCAAATCAGATATGGCTGATGGACCGCGACGGGACCAACCCTCAGCCAGTGCCAAATGCGTCCGGCTGGGACCCGACCTGGTCGCCGGATGGAGCCTACATATTGTTCGCGTCCGATATGCAGGGTGCGATTCAGCTTTACCGAATCAAACCCGACGGGAGCGAACTGCTCAAGGTCAGCAACCTGCCCGCGATACGGGGAAGAAGCGATTGGTCGCCCGATAACTCGTTCATCGTCACCTATTCCGGTCAGCCCTGGAACCGCGATGTCTACATCATGAATGCGGATGGGAGTAACTCGCGCATGTTGACTCCGACAGGCGGCAACTCGCAGGGACCCTCCATCTCGCCAGATGGTCAATGGGTTGCGTTCACTTCCTATTTCGATCTTTATGGGAACGATCATGGTTGTGAAATTTACATCATCCGCATTGACGGCACGGATCTACGCAGGTTGACGAACAACGATTATTGCGATTACCAGCCCCGTTGGGGCCCGTAACAATCGCGTAGGCGACGTTCTCTAACGTCGCCATGTTATGCCCGAAACATCGTTGCGTTAGAGAACGCGACCCACGCATACGACAAGGAGAATCTCATGGATATTAAAGGTAAAGTTGTCATTGTCACCGGCGCTTCTTCGGGAATTGGAGAAGCCACAGCCCGCCAGTTTGGGCGCGAGGGCGCAAAGGTCGTGCTTGCCGCGCGCCGGGTGGATAAACTTGAATCGCTTGCGAGGGAGATCGAAGCGATGGGCACGGGCGCTCAAGCCCTCGTTGTTCAAGCCGATCTTTCGAAATTGGAGGATATTCAGAAACTTGTTGCGCAAACGCTGGAGAAATTCGGGCGGATTGACGTGCTGGTAAACAATGCCGGGTTCGGACGGCTCGACTGGCTCGAAAACCTCGACCCGGTGAAGGATATTCAGGCGCAAATTGATGTGAATGTGATGGGCGTTATTCAAACGACGAGACAGGTTTTGCCTGTGATGATCAAACAACGCGGCGGCAGTATTGTCAACATGTGTTCGATGGCAGGCTTGGTCGCCACCCCAACATACACAATTTACGCCGCTTCCAAACATGCCGTGCATGGATTCTCTGAGGCCCTGCGGCGCGAGGTGAAGCCCTGGGGTATTGACGTTTCGCTGGTTTACCCCGGCGGGGTTGTGACCGAGTTTACCCAACATGCGGGCATTAAACGCAAGACCAAAGCCTCTACCCCCAAATTCATGCTCTTGACGGCTGAACAGGTCGGGCAGGCTGTGGTAAAACTGGTGCGCCGTCCGCGCCGGATGTATATCATTCCCTGGCTTTGGAGCGTTACGGTCTTCATGAACCGCTTCCTGCCGGGTTTGGTGGATCGCACCACCGTCGATAATTTCACCATTCCTGAACGCGCGGACGAATTGAATCAAAAATAAAAATTGCCATGGAGGGCAGTGTCGTATGGGATTTCTATCCAACCTTTTTGGTCCCGCGGTGCCGAATATCACTGCGGAGGAATTGAGCGAGAAATTGAAATTTGGAAAACATCCGCTTGTTTTGGATGTGCGCCAGCCGGATGAGTTCCGTTCGGGTCATGTCACCGGGGCGAAATTGATTCCGCTCAATGAGCTGCGCAAAAAGATGGGCGAATTACCGAAGGGGCGCGAGATCGTCTGCATTTGCGCCACGGGCAACCGTAGTTCGTCTGCGGCAAAGATGCTGGCGAAGGAAGGCTTCAC
>DAOTXI010000706.1:0-1805 GCA_034435475.1 Anaerolineales bacterium | reverse complement strand
AAGAAAGCCACAGCCACGAGTTCGCCAAACCCTTTGCGGGCATATTCGGCATAGGTGTAACCTTCGACATTGATATTGGTCGCGCCGCCGAAGAAATACTGGAATTGAACGACGACGAAGGCGGCAAAGAGCGCAACGACGCTCCCCAGAACAATGGAAGATTCGATGAAGCCGAGGAAAGCCGGGACAATGGGCTTCTCTTCGCCAACCAATTTTTCATCGCTCGATGCGGAAGCGGCATGGAGGAAAACCCCGGCAAGCGCGTACCCGATGACGAGGATGTAGATCATGCGGAAGATGTATTCGGGCAGGTTTTCCAGTTTGAAGGCTTCGACGAGGTCATTGATTCGCTGGTTGAAGACCACATCTGCCGAAGCGAGCAGGGAGGCAAAGATCATCACGACGGGAATGGCGATGACCAGTCCGCGCAGGATAGGCATGAAGTTATATTTCGACGGCTGAATCCCCGCCTCTGCCCGGGCTTTGCGGGCTTCGGCTGTAAAACCAATGGGACGAACCAGAAGGCTGCCAATGAGCGAGAGGGCTTTGGTGACGAAATCGGCGAAGGTATATCGCATCCACCGCCCGCCGAGGTAGGTGACGGTGAAGAGTGTCAGTGTGAACATGGTGAAGGTGTAGGCGAGGAAAGTCGTCATCGGCTCGGAGCGGATGAAGGTGACAGCGGCGAAGAAGCCGAAGAGTGGAATCAGCAAAAGGGTGGAACGATGCGGGCGCAGTCCCTCGCTGAGAAGAAGGTAAAACCCGCCGATGAGACAAGCCGTCCAAAAGATGGCGAAGTTGACCCCGGGGGCGTTTTCCCAGAAAAGAAAGTCGAACAACCAGCCGAGGATGAGGACGGGTATCCAGAGTTTGTTGGGGTTGGTTTTCATGATGACTCCGTTTTTTCAAAAGGTTCAGAGGTTCAAAGGTTGAAGATGAGGACGAGGATAGTCCCGCGAGGCTTGCGGAGACTGTCAAAAGGTATCAGAAGTTTGAAAATCGTGGCGAAGTGAACCCGCAGGTCAGGCTTTTCGCCTGACAGAATTCAGGATGATTCATTTGGCGGGCTGCAAGCCCGCCCTACAAACCGGATTACAACTTTGTGAGAATTCAAAACCGGGCTATTGACATCCGATTTAATTTGGGGCATACTTTCGGCATCGCAGACGGGGGCACACAAATTGAATTCGCCATCCTTATGAAAGGAGGAGGTGATGTCTAACATGGATAGTAGCATTAAACCCAGCGCTGTGGCATCCCTCCTCAAGTAAGTCAGGAAGCCACAGCGCCCCACGATTGCCATCCGAAAGGATGGCAGTCTGGTTTAATGGGATGTGTAGGTCGCGTTTGCAACGTGACAGGCTTGCAAATGAAAAGGTCACGCTTTGTGCGTGACCTACGGTGTTTTTAGTAAAACCCGACCGATTGATCCACCTGGCTTGCGTACGCATCGATTCCTCCGCGCACATTGAAGATATTTTTATAGCCCTGTTTCGCCAGCCATGCCGTCACCTGCATGCTGCGGTTGCCGTGATGACACAGGATGTAAACGGGAATCTCCTGCCCTCGAACGGAATCTGACAACGCAGCCGGTCCCTCGCTCGCAAGGCGGCTCAGGGGCATGACCTCGAGCCGGGGGTCTTCGACTTTGGCTTGGTCCAACTCTGGGAGTTCGCGCACATCAAGCAGGATGAACTTCTCGTCGGATTTGAGTTTTTCGCCAAGCTGGGTAACGGTAATTTCGGAGAACATAAAAACCTCGTCAGACAACAGACGGCAGACCGCAGACGGTGGAAAGTTTTCCA
>DAOTXI010000705.1:0-2038 GCA_034435475.1 Anaerolineales bacterium | reverse complement strand
AACCAGACCAAGGACAGTTGTCCGCGTGATATGCTCATTCAGCAATAATGGCGAAAGCAAAGCCACCCAGAGCGGACCCGTCCCGACGAACACGACCGAACTGGCGACGCTGGTGTATTCGAGCGATGTGATCCACGTGGCGAAGTGAGCGGCGAGGAAAATGCCCGAGAAAACACCGAGCAGTAACTCGGTCCGTGTGAAGCGTTTGATCTCATCCCAATGACGGGTGAGGGCGACCGGGGCGATCAGCAGCGAAGCAAATGTCAACCTCAGGGCGGCGATGACGAGTGAAGGCGCGCCATCCGCTTGCGCGAAGCGGATGAAAATGCTTGAGGTCGAAACCGCCAATGTGGCGACGATCAAAGCGAAGGGGAGCAGGAAGCGGTTTTTTGAATCCATCATGCGGGTGAGTTTAACTGAATTGAGTTGGTTGCGGCTATCTTCAAGTATTGGGATTTATTAGATTTTTGTAATAAAATTTATTTATTCTTGCCGTCTGCGGGCAGGCAGGATAAAATCGAGATACCAATTCAAATTTACCAACTTCAAGGAGAATCCCATGGCTTTTGAACTTCCCAAACTCGCATATGCTTATGACGCCCTCGAACCTCACATTGACGCGCGCACGATGGAAATCCATCACACCAAACACCACCAGACCTATATTACCAATTTGAACAGCGCGGTGGAAAAGACCCCCGAATTGCAGGGCAAATCGCTCGAGGCGATGTTGAGCGACTTGAACGCCGTCCCTGAAGGCGTGCGCATGGTTGTCCGCAACCATGGCGGCGGGACTTACAACCACAACCTCTTCTGGGAGATCATGGGGCCCAGCGCTGGCGGCGCCCCCAAAGGCGACCTTGCCAAAGCGATTGACGCCTCCTTTAATTCATTTGACGCTTTCAAAGATGAATTTACCAAAGCCGCCACCACGCGCTTCGGCTCCGGCTGGGCATGGCTCGTCAAAAAGGGAAGCGGACTCGCCGTGGTCTCCACCGCCAACCAGGATTGCCCGCTCTCCGATGGTTTGACTCCCATTCTCGGTATTGACGTGTGGGAACATGCCTACTACCTCAATTATCAGAACCGCCGCCCCGACTACATCACCGCCTTCTACAACGTGATCAATTGGGAAGCGGTATCGGCAAAATTTTCTGCATAAGTTTGATAATGAAAAAGCCCCGTTGCGAAGGCGGGGCTTTTTTTATTTGTCAATTGATCTTCACTCAAAACCCGCAACAAATCCACGCGCCAGCCATCAACTCTTCGGGGATTCCGTCTGGTTCGGCGAACTGTCTCGCAACGAATTTACCGCCTTGCATCACGTACTCGATATTCTTTCTATCTGCCAGCGACCGTAAATCGTCGAGCGGATTTGTTTTGACCACGATCAAGTCCGCAAGTTTCCCGGCTTCGAGCGTGCCGAGTTTGGAATCACATCCAAGGGCGCGCGCGGCGTTCTTTGTAGAAGCGACGATGCAATCCATGTTCGACATTCCCGCCTGCGACATGTAATACAACTCCATCGCATTCTCGCCGTGGAAGTTATAAGGCGTGGCGGCGTCTGTTCCCATTGCAATCGGCACGCCTGCCTTGTAGGCTTCATTGATAGAGCGTAACGCATCCTCCTGCGTCTCCTTGCTTTTCTCCATGATCCAATCGGGGATACCTGGTCGGTCGCCGTAGATCACATCGTAACCCGCTTTCAAGGTGGGGACGAGGAAGATTTCCTCTTTTGCCATGCGTTCCATCAAGCGCGGATCCTGGTTGAGATAGGTTCCATGTTCGATGGTCTTCGCGCCCGCGGCCACAGCATTGCGGATTCCCTCGATCCCATGCGCATGGGCGGCGACGATCTTGCCGACCTTCGCCGCCTCCGTCACAGCGGCGCGGATTTCTTCCATCTCAAATGTCGCCGCGCCGGGTTTTTCTCCGGGAGCCAAAACCGCACCCGTAGCCAAAACCTTGATGAGGTCGGCTCCGGCTTTCAGTTGTTCCCGAGCCGCCTTGCGGACTTCATCCACACCGTCGGCTTCAC
>DAOTXI010000704.1:0-2850 GCA_034435475.1 Anaerolineales bacterium | reverse complement strand
GGTGTGGACTCCGTACGAGATGAGCAATTCCGCCAGTTCGGGGAAGGTCACGCCTTCGCTTTAGCCGGTCTGGCGCCCATCAACCACCATCAGGGTCAACCAGCGTCCGTTTTTGCTCAAGCCCAGCCCCGTGCGCGGATTGGGGACCTGCGCCGCGAGATTTTTTACCACCTGACCTTCGACCACCACCAACCGGTCGCCGGAGACCGCATTGAAGACCGCGGGCTTTTTCGGGTTGATGGACACTTGATTCTTCTTGCCAATGTGAACCACCGGCTGGGCGGTTTTCTTATTGGAATAGATTTTTCCGCGCGACGCAGCGTAATCGCTGATGCGCACCGGGTCGCCACCGTTGGGGCATAACTTTGCAGGGTTGTACGAAGAGTCGAGATAGCCGAAATATCCGCCATTGATCGCGGCATGGAGTTTGAACTCCTCCAGGAATTTCGATGGGGTGCGGGTGCAAAGCACGTCGGTGTTGTTTGCGGAGGGAGTCACAAGAAATTCGAGTTTTTGCGATTGCAGGTCAATGGCGAGGACATGCACAATGATCGGGCGCGGAGAAGTTAAATCCTTGCGCAGATATGTCACGCCGGGGAAGAGGGTTTGAGTGACTGAATCGGGACGCTTCGCCGTGCTGACCTGTGTCAGGTGGTCTTTGGAACACCAACCTATTGAGCCGTCGAGTTTTTGAGTCTTGATCCAACCGGCATTGGATTCATCCAAAGCCGGAATGATGTCATTTTTGGAAAGGGTGCCTACGATCTTTGACGTCTGGCTCGGCGATTCGCGCAGGTTGAGGGTGGACGTTGTCACCTTGTACCAATTCTTGTCGTTGTACTCCGGCGTTATTGTGGGGGGAGGCGGTTCGCTTCCCGGGTTTTCAACGCTGACCAGATATTGACCGAAACTCCAGCCCGATCTCGTCCCATCCTTGCTGCGGACTTTCAGCCATTCATTATTTGGGCTGGCTTCCAATTTCTCCACCAACTCGCCAAGGGTGAATGTGCCGATGGATTCAAATTCAAGACCGGGCCCCGTGCGGATCTTTAACGAAGACGCAGTCACACGATACCACTCTGTGGCTCCTTCTTCTCCATCGTCTTCACCACCATCCGAACCATCGTCCGGCGGGGGTGTTGTGCCGCCTAGTTTCTCGAGATAAGACACCGAACACCAGCCGGTCAGGCTTCCGTCCGTTTTTTGAATTTTGACCCATGAGCCATCTGCGTTCGAATCAATGCTTTCCACAACCTCGTTGAATTTGATGCTTCCAATCTGGCTGTAGGAGACCCCCGGTCCCTCGCGGACTTTGAGCGAGAAGGCGGTCACGCGATATGTAATTTTGGACTCATCATCTGGCGGCTCGGTCGTCCCCGAACCTGTATCGCCGCCTGACCCGCCGCCATCGGTTGGGTCACCGCCCAGGTTTTGCAGGTAGGCGGCAAAACTCCAGCCTGTCAGGCTTCCATCCAGCGTGCGGATTTTGTGCCAGGTTTCATCGGCGTTGGATTCCAATCGCTCCACCACTTCATTCAACTTGACGCTGCCGATCTGTTCGTAGGATTGCCCCGGTCCTGTGCGGACTTTGAGCGACGTGACCGTGACGCGATAATTCTTTCCGGGCGGTATTGGCGCAGGCGCGGGACCAAGCGTCAGACCGAATCTTTGTTCAAAGACGGTCTGGTCGCCATTGAATTCGTTCATGTCAATGTTCAGGCTTTCGACGCCAAATTTTGGACCGTTTTCATTGTCGGTAAATTGCCAGAAGGTCCAGTCGTCCCAGGGTTTGGGGACGCTGGGACCGGTCGGGTTGTAGGCGGCGATCCAGAGCGGATACTGCTTGAAATAATTCAGAGATGCGGTTGGAATGCCCGCCGCAACGGTATTTTCGAGCCAGTAGTAATACCCGGTGTAAACGCCGATCTCCCTCCCTGTGGGAATCAGTTGTTTGAAGCGTTCGAGAAAGTCGTACCAATGCTTCCAGCCTCTGTACGGACCGCCGTAGTTATCTTCAAAATCGCCGAAGAGGGGCAGTTCGCCGAAATCCCCTTCAAACATGGATGCCCATTTTTCTGCCTGTTGTTTCGGGTCAATGCGGCTGTCGTAGAACCAGTAGGCGCCGCGCGCCAGCCCCGCTGCCTTTGCGCCGCTCCAGTTGGCTTTGAAGTCGCGGTCGCCCCACAGGTTCTGCCCGGCGCGGATGATGACGAACAGGGTGTTCTGACGCATCTTGGTGAAGTTGACCCCTTGAGGGGTCTCGGGGTCGTCCTGGTAAAAGCTGATGTCGGGTCCGATGATGTTTTTCGCCATGAGAGTCTCCTGTTATTGCCAGCCGGAATGTTGAGTTATTGATAATTATACCCAAGCGGATCGAGAAGATGAAACCGGACTCGAAAGTCTCCAGACTTTCGCTCCTGTCACAAGCCCTTCGATAAACTCAGGACAAGACATTGGTTTCCTTTACAGGATGTTCACTGAATATTTTCAAAATGATGAATAACCGGCGTTTCGCCGGGTTTGCCTTCGACGGCCATGACATCCACCTGCCAGCGTTCGATGCCGTTTTCGGCGGCGTGATGGGCGGCGGCGTTAAGCATGTGTTCGCGTTTGCGGGCTGTGATCTGGTGTTCGGGAAAAAACGATTTCGATGATGTCAGGGCTTTGACTTCGACGAAAAAGAAAATGCCGTTCTTTCGGGCGATGATGTCAATTTCCCCGTACGGTGTGCGGATGTTGCGGGCTGTGATCTGGTAACCCCGCTCCGAAAGCCAGGCGGCGGCGGTCTCTTCGCCCCAGGCGCCGATGCGTTGGTTGTGGCGCGTCATGCGAGGAATTTCTCCAGGATGG
>DAOTXI010000703.1:0-5343 GCA_034435475.1 Anaerolineales bacterium | reverse complement strand
TTCCGCGACATGGAAACCGCCGCGTTGCAATCTCTGGCAGCCGAAAAAGAAAGCATCGTTGCGCTGGGCGGCGGCGCACTTTTGCGTGATGAAAATCGCGCCTTCGCCGAAGCCAACGGCAAAGTCTTTTTGCTGATGGCGGAACTGCCCACGTTGCTCGACCGCATTCAACACGAGCCGGACAAACGTCCGCTGTTGGCGGGAGATTTGAAAAACAAACTCACAGCGTTGCTTGAAAAACGCAAAGAGCATTACAACTCGTTCGCGCTTCAACATCGTGTTGATAACAAGCCCGCCGAACAAAACGCGCGTGAAGCGCAGATCAAACTCGGCAGGCATCATCTCTCTTCCATGGGTGAGTATGATGTCGTTGTTGATTCTGTTTCCAATGTGCCGAATTTGCAAAACCCCATCATCGTCACGGATGAAAACATAGCGAAATATCATCTTGAAAAAATTAAAACTCTATTCAACGCTAAGTCCGTCATCGTGCCTGCGGGCGAAGAACATAAAAACCTCCAAACAATTTCAATTTTATGGAAATCATTTCTCGAAAACGGACTTGATCGCAAAAGCGCCGTCATTGCCCTCGGCGGCGGCGTGATCGGCGATATGACTGGTTTCGCCGCATCCACGTACATGCGCGGCATTGATTGGATCGGCATTCCCACCACTCTGCTTTCAATGGTGGACGCTTCACTGGGTGGAAAAACTGGATTTGATTTGCCCGAAGGAAAAAACCTCATCGGCTCGTTTCATCCGCCGAAGTTGGTCATTGCAGACCCAAGCCTTTTACTTACGCTGACAGAGCGTGAACTCCGCTCCGGCATGGCAGAAGTGGTCAAGCACGGCATCATCTCTGACCCGGACCTTTTCGCCATGTGCCAGCACGGCATGGACTGGGTCAAGTCGAATCTTGAAGAAGTAGTCAAACGTGCGATGGCGGTGAAGATCAAGGTCATCGAAGAAGACCCATACGAAAAAGGAATCCGCGCAAAATTGAATCTTGGTCACACCGTTGGGCATGCAGTGGAACTGGTCAGCAAGTTTGATCTGCGGCATGGCGAGGCGATTGCGATTGGCACAGCGGCTGAGGCAAGGTATGCGGCTCGGGTTGGGCTGGCAGCCCAAAGCACCGTCGAGGCGATTGAGTCCACGCTGGCAGGGTTGGGGCTGCCTATCCACATCCCTGAAGATATGCCGCGCGAGAAAATCATCCAAGCCATGCGGGTGGATAAAAAGAAGAATGCGACGTCAATCCGTTTTGCGCTGCCTGTGGAGATTGGGCGGGTGGAGTTAGTGGATGTGATGGATTTGGAATTTGTTTTGGATTGACGGCTGCGAGTCCGCTTTAGCGGGCTTTGTACCAATAGTATCAATAGCGCGGGGGTTCATCCCCGCGCGATGCCCATCGCCGTGCGAAAATCTACTGAAAGAGAAAATGATGAATTGCGCTTGCTGTGATTATGAAAATAGGAGACACAATGAAAATACTAATCCTGCACGGACCGAATTTGAATTTGCTGGGAACGCGAGAGCCGGAAGTGTATGGCTCGATGACTTTGGAAGACATCAATGAAAAGATGATCGCGCTTGGCAAAGAGTTGGGCGCGGAAGTGATTTGCAAACAATCGAATCATGAAGGCGTATTGATCGATGCTTTGCACGATGCGCGGACGTGGGCGGCGGGCGTGGTCTTCAACCCTGGCGGGTACACTCACACGTCGGTGGCGCTGCGCGATGCAATTAGCGCGATTGTGATTCCCGTCGTCGAAGTGCATCTTTCAAACGTATATGCTCGCGAAGAATTCAGACACACTTCTTTTGTGTCAGCGGTATGTAAAGGGAAAGTTACCGGCTTTGGCTGGCGCTCTTACGAATTGGGCTTGAGGGGATTGGTCGAAATCATCAAGGGATGAATCGCGTGTACGACCCCGGCACACGCAGCATGATGGCGTATTCACCAAGATGGTCAAGCGCGCGTTTGGCGGTTTCCTCTTCGATGGAACCGAGGAAATCAATGTAAAACAAATATTCCCAGGGCTTGCCCGCCAGCGGACGCGATTCGATCTTGGTCAGGTCAATGTCGCGCAGCGCGAAAACGCTCATGGCTTTGAAGAGCGACCCGGGAACGTTCTTCAATGTAAAAACGATGGAAGTTTTTGCTTCACTCTTCGGTGTGACGGGCTCGCGCTTCACGGCAAGGAAGCGGGTATAGTTCTCGGGGTTATCTTCGATGCCCTCTTCCAGGACCTGCATTCCATATAAATTCGCCGCGCGTTTCGATGCAATGGCGGCTGTATCTCGCGCGCCGAATTCCTTCAGCATCTTGACGCTCCCCGCCGTATCGTAGACTTGTTCCGCTTTTATGCCGCGGCTGCGTAAATACCCGGCGCATTGACCCAATGCCTGCGGATGGCTGATGGCTTTCTTGATATCTTCTTTTTTGACCCCATCGTTCGCGATCAAGCAATGCCGGACGCGCAAAAAATACTCACCCGTGATGTGAAGCGAATGGCGCAGGAGCAAATCGTAGTTTTGATGGATGCTCCCGGCGAGGGAATTCTCGATGGGGGCGAGGGCGGCGTCGCATTTGCCCGAAGCGACCGAATCGAACATCACATCGAAAGACTCACAGGGGACGGTTTCGACCTCCCCAAAATACTCAAATACCGCTTGTTCCGAATAAGCCCCCGGCTCGCCCTGAAATGCAACTCTCATATTATCTCCACGCACTTACTATTCACCATTCACCATTCACTGCTTCTCCGCCCACTCCACGATCTTCCGAAACCCATTCTCCACGTCTTCATCCGATGCCGCAATGCACATCCGCACAAAACCCTCTCCCTGCATCCCAAACGCAGAGCCGGGCACCAGCCCCACACCCGCTTCTTCGAGAATCTTTTCGCAGATTTCGAGCGATGTCATTTTCAAGGGACGCAGATCAAGGAAGAAATAGAACGCGCCCTGCGGCGGTGTGACAAGTACCTTATCGCTTTCAAGTTCGCGGGCGATCCTCAAAACGGATTCGCGGCGATGGGCATACCCGGCTCGCATCTTCGCGGTCACTTGCTGAATCTCCGGGTCGGTCAATGCGAAGGCGGCCGCTTTTTGGATGAACGGCGCAACGCACGTGATCGAGTTCTGCCCGGCTTTCAGCGCGTTTTCGATCACGGATGATGGTGCGGCAAGGAAGCCGACCCGCCAGCCCGTCATGGCATAAGACTTGGACAGGCTGTTGACGAGAATCGTCCGTTCTTTTGCCCCGTTGAATGCCGCGGCGGATGTCGGCTTTTCTCCATAATACAGGCTTGCATAGACTTCGTCGCTGACGATCCACAAGTTATTGGCTTTGGCAAAATCCTGTAATTTTTGCAGATACTCCCGTGTTGGGTATGCGCCTGTTGGGTTGGAGGGATAGTTTAGCACGATGACCCGGGTTTTTGATGTAAGAGCCTTCTCCCATGCTTCAATGTGCGGAATAAAATTATTCTCCGCAGGCGCAGGGATGCGGATGACATTTCCCCTAAGCATGATCGCCATATTCGAGTGGGTCGCCCACGACGGGTCGGGGATCAAGACATCGTCGCCCGGATTGAGAATCGATTGCATGGCGGTGTAATAAGCATGGATGCCGCCGTGGGTGACGAGAATCTCTGAAGCGGGATCATACGTCACATTTTCATCGCGTTTCAATTTCGCCGCAATCGCTTCGCGCAGATCGGGGTATCCGCGCGAAGGACCGTAATGGGTCAACCCGCTGTTGATGGCTTTAAGCGCTGCCTCCGCAATGGCGGGATGTGTGCCGAAATCCGGGTCGCCGACCTGTAAGCCGATGATATTTTTTCCGCCTGCTTTTAGCGCCAGGATTCTGTCTGCCATGGCAACAGTGGCAGATTGCCGAATGAGTTCGAATTGAGAGTTGAGATTCATGGGAAGTCCGCTGTGAAAAATTTCCGCATTATACCCCGGCGGAAATCTTTCTAATGTTGTTGCCGCAACGGGGGGCAGCAAAACCCGTGTGTAAAAATCTTTTTGCCATTATGAAAGAGATATATTCACGAAACCCACCCATTTGTCCAGGTGATTTCAGAAAAATATCATCTTTTCACAACCAAACCTGCTTCCCGTAAGGAAACTCTAACCTTTTTCCTACACCCGCCTCCCCGCTTTTTGGTAGAATCCCCGACAGTTAGTTAGGAGAAAAATCATGGCTGGCATGGAACGATTTACACAGCGGGCAAGGCGCGTACTTTCCCTCGCTCACCAAGAGGCGGAACGCGCCCGGCAGAACAATATCGGCACGGAACACCTGCTCCTCGGTTTAATGGACGAAGAGGGTGGCGTGGCGGGGCGGGTACTGCGAGAACTCGGTATGTCATCCGACCGGGTGCGGGATGTTATTAATCGCATCTCTGCCAGTTCCCCAAACTTCGATCCCAACCGCATCGAACTCGCGCCGGAGACCCAGCAGGTCCTCGAATACGCTGTGGATGAAGCCCGACGCCTCGGGCATCATTACATCGGCACCGAACACATCCTGCTCGGGCTTGTCCGCGTGGATTCGACTGCTTTGGAAGCCTTAAGACGACTTGGCGTGACTCCCGATCAGATTCGCCGCCAGACCCGGCGCGTCCTTAATGAGTCCGCTTCATCCTCCGCGCCGACACCTGCGGGACCCCAACCAGGCAGAGCTGCCCCGGGAGCGAATCCAAAAACCCCGCTCGTGGACCAGCTCGCCAGCGACCTGACCGCCAAAGCCGAAGAGAAGAAACTCGACCCGGTCATTGGCCGCCAGATGGAGATCGAGCGCGTCATTCAAATTTTGGCGCGCCGTACCAAGAACAACCCCGCCCTCATCGGTGAGCCCGGTGTTGGCAAGACCGCCATCGTGGAAGGACTCGCCCAACGCATTGTGGATGGCGACGTGCCAGCCCCGCTCATGAACAAGCGACTGCTGCAACTCGATGTCGGTTCGCTTGTGGCAGGCACGATGTATCGCGGTCAATTCGAAGAACGCCTCAAGCGAATCATAGACGAGTTGAAACAATCGGGGGCGATCCTGTTCATAGACGAGGTCCACATGCTGGTCGGGGCAGGAGCCGCAGGTTCTTCCGTCGATGCAGCCAATATCCTCAAGCCAGCTTTGTCTCGCGGTGAATTACAAGTCATCGGCGCGACCACGCTCGACGAATACCGCAAGCACATCGAATCGGACGCCGCGCTCGAACGCCGCTTCCAGCCGGTGCAGGTGGATGAACCTTCGGAGGAAGAGACCATCGAAATTCTCAAAGGCATTCGCAATGCCTACGAAGAACATCATCATCTTGTGATCTCGGA
>DAOTXI010000702.1:0-2655 GCA_034435475.1 Anaerolineales bacterium | reverse complement strand
TGATGCGGTCATCCCATTCAAATGCTTGAAACGCGCTGATCTTGTGACCGAAAAAACGGCGGCGGCTCTGGCGAAGGCAGGTTGCAAGATCGTCTGGGTGGGTGCGGAGTCTGGCTCGCAAAAGATTTTGGATGCGATGGACAAGGGCGACAAGGTCGAGGATATTCATCGCGCGGCAGAACGATTGCACGCCAACGGCATTCAAGTGGGATTCTTTTTGCAGTTCGGATACCCGGGCGAGACCTGGGACGATGTGCAATTGACCTTGAAAATGGTGCGCGAGTGTCTGCCCGATGATATTGGCATCTCGGTTTCATATCCATTGCCCGGCACGAAGTTTTTTGAACGCGTCAAGTTGGAGTTGGGCGAAAAACAAAACTGGGTCGACTCTGATGACCTTGCCATGCTCTATCGCGGACCGTTCCCGCAGGAGTTCTATCGCATCCTGCACGGGCGGACTCATTACGAGTTTCGCCTGCGCCGCGCGATCAAGAAACCCACCCTGCGCGGATGGCTTACAATGCCGCTCAACCTTGCTGGCTTGCTCCAAAGCGAAATAAAGTTAAAAAGATTTGTCAATCCGTAAGGGTGACCCGCCCAACCCTGAAAGAATCTCTCTTGTGCAACCAAAAAACGCCCTTGCTTTACAGCACCCCGTCAACAACCTGCCAACCTGAAACCTGCAACCCGAAACCTGCAACCTAAAACCTACCCCCACGAGGCTCATTTATGAATAAAAACATCCTATCCGGCACTTCCTTCGAGATCGTCGCTGAGGCATACGACCGCAACGCCGACAAATACGACGATTTCATCGAGAACAACGAAAACCTGGCGCGGATGCGCAGGCGCGTCTATGAATTTGTCACCGCCCGCCTGCCAAAAGGTTCGCGCATCCTTGACCTTGCCTGCGGCACCGGCACAGACGCCGTCTGGTTTGCGCAACATGGTTACTCCGTCCACGGGGTGGATATCTCCGGTGAGATGCTTTCACGCGCTGAAAAGAAGGCAAGGGAACTCGACTTGCAGGATAAACTTTCCTTCGAGCAGCTCTCCTATACCGACCTGAAAACAACAAAGGCGGGTCTTTTTGATATGACCTTCTCGAACTTCGGTGGGTTGAATTGCGTATCAGACCCGGCGCAGGTGGTCGAGAACGTCCGCCCGTTGATGAATCCAAAAGCCCGCGTCATCTGGGCGATGATGCCGCCCTTCTGTCTGTGGGAAACCGCCGCGCTTTTTCGCGGAAAGTTCGGTATTGCCACCCGCCGCCTTTCCGGCAAGTCAACTGTTCGCAAGGAAGGCTTGCAATATCCCGTTTACTATTACAAACCAAAACAAATCACAAAAGCCTGGGGCAATGATTTCAGGCTGGAGGCAGTGGAGGCACTATCTGTCATGACGCCTCCCGCTACAAGCAAGGATTTTTCAGACAAACATCCAAAGGTTTATTCCTTCCTGCGAAACCTTGACGACCTGTTGGCAGCCCGCTGGCCCTTTAAATACTGGGGCGACTTCACCATCGTTTCGCTTGTGCGGGATTGAGCGCTTCTTTTTGTGAAGGCCAGCCTGAAATTAAATTCCCTGCTCCTTTTCCTGGCTAGGTTGTCCGCGCAGGGTGTGGCTGTGCTTTTTACCGCCATCCTTGCGCGAAAATTCGGATTGCAGGACTTTGGCAGGTTCGCATTCTTAAGCTCGATGGTGTTCGTCGGGAATACCTTCACCAATTTTGGCACCGACACCTTCCTGGTCCGCGAAACTGCCCGGGCAGAATATGTCACTGAAGGAGCGTCCCGTTCGCTTTCCCTTCAGTTGCTTCTATCCATAATTTATTGTGCCGCCATGCTCGCCTTGCGTGACACAGCATTATTTATTTATGCGCTTGCATTGTTCCCCTTGACGATTTTTTCAGTGAACAATGCCCTCCTCCGCGCCTTGAACCGCTTCGATATTTTCTGGTTCCTCAGCCTGACAAATGGATTGGTTCAAGCTTTTGCCGCAGTTCTTTCCTGGGATGTCTTGACCCTCTGCCTTTTTCTCCTCTCCGGGCAGATTCTTGTCTCGAGCCTTTCCTTTCTTCTATGCCGCGCCTCGCTTCCTTCCTATCGCCTGTTCCCGCTCAAGGGATTTCGCCCCATCTTTCAATTGGTCCTGCCCTTTGCCGCGCTGACTCTCCTTCTCGTCCTGATCCAACGCCTGGGGATTTTATTCTCCTCTGCATTATTGGAAGAAAATGATACAGGTTTATTCTCCGCCATTTTCCGGGTTGTGGAAGGTTTGAAACTTGGGCATTATGCCATCCTCGGAGCATTGCTGCCTGCCCTTTCCAAAGGGGGGCGGGATTCCCGCCAAAGTTTTCGCCATGCTTTTTCAATACTGATGATCCTTAGTCTTGGTTTTATTCTCCTCCTATTTGCATTCTCGCGCCCTATCATTTCGATTTTGTTTGGGACGGAATTCCTCCCGGCGTCGGCGCTTCTACCCACCCTCGGCTGGAGTTTGCTCCCATATACGATCTCATCTTTTATCTCGTACGACCTGATCGCCCGCGGCATGGAACAGATAGTCGTCAGGTCGGCATTCCTTTCAGTTCTAATCTACGTTATCCTATACCTGATTCTAATTCCTCAATTTGGTTTGAGCGGTGTTGTGCAG
>DAOTXI010000701.1:0-2133 GCA_034435475.1 Anaerolineales bacterium | reverse complement strand
CCAGTACACAGTGGGCACGAAGATCAAAACGCTGATCGTGACAGAGATAATGCCCATGATCAACGAGTATTGAAAACTGCTCAGAAACTTGGGGTCGGATAAAACGATGGAATACGCCAGCAGGCTGATCTCGCCTTTTTTCATGCGCAGGGAGAAATCGAGCGTGCCATAAAGCGGGATGAAAAAATAAAGCAGGGCGAGGATCGCCCAAAAGATAGACCAGAGATCGAAACGAGATTTCTTCATGATTTCAACCACCTCGTTGTGCGGCGTTGTAAAACGTTATATGCCAGAATGGTAATGCCCATGATGACAATCATGCCGACCGCCAGAGCGTAGCCTTCATATGGATTGTTCAACACGTCGCCACGAATTTGCTGGGCAATGAGAATAGTGATGAGATAAATGCTGCCGCCCGTCAAGGCGTAGGCGGTGGCATAAGCTCCGAAGGCGCTGCCAAACAAAAGCAGGGTTGCGCCGAGGATGGAAGGTGCGAGGATCGGCAGAGCCACATCCCGCCAGTATTGCCAGGGGCTTGCACCCAAATTTGCAGAGGCTTCACGCCATTCCTTTTTCAAGCCTTCTAATGCAGGGGTAATGGTTAATACCATGAGTGGGAATTGGAAGTAGGTGTATGCCAGCACAAGACCACTCATGCTATATAGGTTGAAACCGTTGTCGTACGGATTGAACGGGCAAACCTGCGCGCCGGTCGCATCTGGATAGCAAATGGATTTGAGAATGGCAGTGACGAAACCCGTCCGCCCAAGAGTAGCAATGTAGGAAAACGCCAGCGGTACCCCGCCAAAGTTGGCAGCAAGACCCGAAAAAGTCATCAGGAAGTTTCGCATCCATTTAGGTGTGTTGCCAAGCGTGATGGCATACGCCACGAAAAATCCGAACACACCGCCCACCAGCGAGGTGATAATACTCACCCGAAGACTCACACTATACGCCTTGATGACATAGGGGTTTTGCATCACAGCGTAATTGCTGAGGGTTAAGTTCCCGTTGAAATCTTGAAAAGACTTGAAAAGCAGGTTGGTGGAGGGAAGCAAAAGAAAAAAGAAGATAAAAGCAAAAAATGGAACCAACCCGATCCAGTTCGTTTCGGAGAGGCGCTCCCAAATGCTTTTTTTTGCGGGAACTGTGGAGGGTATAAGTGTTTGGGTCATATGCGAAGGCGTTACCCAGCCAACCAATTGACTGGGTCACGTGATAAGGATTCCTAAATTCGATTACTTGATATCGAGACCGACGACAGAGTCCCACTCAGTCTTGATGAGTTCGCGAGCAGCGCTCAGTTGATCACCGGAAGGAACGACGGAGGAAGCGATAAGCGCGGGATCGGGCAGCTTTGCCTGGAGTTCGGCAGGAACCACACCGCGTTCGTTCATGTCCGCGAGGCGGGCAGGAGCGCAGTAGCCTTCCATCCAGATCAAGTGGCCTTCATCCGAATAGAGGAATTCTTCCCAAAGGCGGGCGGCAGCGGGATGCGGAGCATAGGCGCTGACTGCCTGAAGGTAGAAACCGCCCCAGTTAACATCGGTCGGGTACACGATCTCGATGTTGGGGTTGCCAGCAAAGTTATCCTTGTTGGCGGCGGCGAGGTAATTCCACTGGAAGGTGATGGGAGTTTCGCCCTTGGCAATCGGACCGGAGTCGGCGATCAGCGGGAGCAGAATGCCCTTCTCGTTCAATTCCTTGAAAAATTCCAAGCCAGGCTGAATGTTATCGAGGTCGCCGCCGTTGGCAAGCGCAGCCGCATACACAGACTGAGCCGCTTGATTGGAAGCGCGGGGATCACCAGCGAGAGCTACCTGACCTTCGTACTTTTCATCGTTGAGGTCGGCGTAGGAGGTAGGGATGGCAGTGACAACATCACTGTTGACTTCAAGCACCATCACACCGTTGTAGTCCACATAGTAATAGCCATCCGCGTCTTTGGTGCCCACGATGGTGTCCCAAGTGGCGACTTTGTACGGAGCCAAAAGACCCTGTTCCTTGGCGAGAGGACCGTAAGCAGGACCCACATCAATCACATCGGGAGCCTGGGGACCTTTGGTTTCCTTATTGTCGATGATCACCTGAAGTTCATCCGCGGAACCGCCATCAGGCAGGAGGGAGTTAACC
>DAOTXI010000700.1:0-4671 GCA_034435475.1 Anaerolineales bacterium | reverse complement strand
GCCTCGTCCCGTCTATGCTGACCACTCCCAAGTTATTTTCATTCTGCGGAATGAACTTCCGAAACAACGGCGTGCTCCTGCTGTCCGCATCGTCTGCCCAGCCCTGCGAGAACATGAAGAAAGACGGCTGGCTCAAACCCTTTTCGATGACATCGGCGGATACCGGTCTCATGAAAGGATCCATCCCCAAAACGGATACGCATCTCAAGTCGCTTCCACAGAACTGGACCGCCGCGCCTCCTCCCGTCGAGTGACCGTATGCGCCAACCCGGGCAGAGTCCACGTTTTGGGCGAAGGGATTGCCCGCTTCATCCGACAAAATGAAATCGAGAGTGTGCCCCATGTCGCCCGCCCACTGGTCCACCAGCACGCGCGCCACCTCTTCATAGTTCGGGTCGTCGCGATCTTCCGGCAAAGCCGTCGGGTTATTCGGCGCAACGCTTCCATCCGGAAAGACCGTTACCACCGCGCCGTAGGTGTGCTGCAACGCGACCACGATATAACCGTGACTCGCCAGCTCCAACGCCTGCCCCGCATTCTGCGCATTGAAGCCGTTCCAGCCGTGTGAAAAAAGAATCACCGGGAACTTCTCATCAGATGAAGCCACATCCGCATCTTTATAAGCGGGGATATTCACCAGCGCCAGATGATCGAGAAAATACGCAGGCAATTCGATATACGTCGCAATGGCAGGCGCGAATATCTCCGCGTTTTCCATCCACGGCGCGCGGACGTCGCCCCTCTTCACCTCTGCCGGATACCAGACTTGAATCATGTATCGGCGCGGCTCGTCTTTGCCGGAATAGATTTCCCTGCGAGACTCATCCACCATCTCGAAGATTCGCGAGCCGACCTGGAACGGTCCGTTTGGGGAGGGAATGCGCGGAACCGGCAACAGAATGGGCAAAGCCGTCGCGAGGGCAACCAGACTCAGGGTTAAGAAAGAAGCGAAGGGTTTCCAATCCCCTGACCCGAATATTTTAATCAACGCGCTCACCGCCAGCAGCGAAGTCAACGCATACAGCGGAATCATCTGCCAGCGATAGCCCTCAACCGCAAAGTGGATCAGCGTGACGACAAGACCCAGCGCAGGCAGAAACCGAACCCACACCGGGCGCGGATGCCCCCACCCGAGATAAACGGTCAACATGACCGGGATGACGATTTCGAGTATCCTCATAGCGTAGTCGGCGTTCTCCCTGGACTGTCCGTCCAGGACAGGCTAACGCAGACGCTTAATAAATCGCCACGCCCATCACCGCAATGAAATGAGCCATCGCCGCCAGTAGCACAAAAATATGCCAGACTTCATGGAAACCGAACACGCCCGGCTTGAAGTTGAATATTTTCGTAATGTACACCACCGCGCCCAGGGTATAGGTGACGCCGCCAATCAGCATCCACACCAGCACCCAGACCGGAAGCGCATCCAGCATTTCACCGATAGCGGCAATGCTCAACCAGCCCATCACGATATAGATGCCCGCATTCAACCACCTCGGCGCGCGGATGATGAATATCTTGATCACAATGCCGATGATTGCCAGAGACCAGATGATGCTCAACATGCCCCACTTCCAAAAACCGTCGAAGGCGTTCACGCAGAAGGGTGTGTACGTCCCGGCGATGAGGACATAAATGGCGGCATGGTCTATCTTGCGGAAGACTTCGAGCGCCTTATCCTTGACCTGCACCATGTGATACGTGGCGCTGGCAGAGAAGAGAAAGATCAGGCTCACCCCGTAAATGGCAAGCGATATGATCTTGGCTGGCGTGCTCCATCCCACAATGAGCAATGCGACCAGACCGATCAGGGCGAGGACCGCGCCGCCCCAGTGGGTGAGACTGTTGACAGGTTCGCGTAATTTTTTGAGCATGATATTTTCCTTTAGGATGAGTATTGTACCAAAGGAAAATTGCAAAAGAAGCGCAAGCACCTCAACGTCTTATCTTGACTGCCCGCAGGGCATATCGAAGGGCTCCCGCCGTTTGTCTTGCTTCTATGCCGGTATTTCCAGCATCCCAACCGCCGCAATCACACCCAACGCCGACATCAGCAGGGCAAGGACGAAGAAAATTCCCAACACCCAGTTCAGCCATTTCTTTTCGGGGTGATTGACCCAGTAATACAGCAAGCCTGAGAACAAAACATCTTCATAGTTCAGGAAGTTGAAGGCGAGGATGCTCATCAGGGAATATGGCTCTCTCAAGATTGCATTAATAAAACCTTTTGTACACGGACTTCACGGGCACTCAAAGACAAAACCCGGATTTTTGAGTTCCTTCCGTGAGATTCCGTGAAATCCGTCTTTTCCGTGTACAGAATCACGGCAATGCTTAAAGACCCGGAAATATGTCAGCGTGTGAGCAATGCTGGTTTTGAGGATGAGACTTGGCAAAGTGGGTTGAGAGGTGGCGTTCATGGTCATTCCTTTCTAATACGGGAGTAGAGTAATTTCTTTGTACACCACTCGGTTTTTTACCAGCGAGTTTTGCTTCATACATCAGCGCGCCTGCCCTTTGTAGCAATGCATCTACATCGGCGGAGGGTCATTGAATGTAAACACCCTCTATCGTCACTGTAAAGATACGGCTACAAAGATACGATATCAGGCAGTCCGACTCTACGGAGAAGGTTGTGCGCAAGACAAAACGCAGCCCGGCTTTCCAAATAGCACTGGGAACAACGAGGGATGCTGGGATTTGGATATTCGACCCCGCCCTCGGCTATAATCCAATTGAGCAACCAGGCAGAAATAATGAAATACGAACCCTGCGACGCTAGAGGTTAACATGGCTGATAGCACTTCCCTAAAATTATTCAAATGCCCATCCTGCGGCGCGCCGCTCGACCCCACACCGGGCATGGCGACAATGAAATGCCCATATTGCAGCGCTTCGGTTATTATCCCTGAAACGCTACGGGCATCCTCTTCGGCAACAGGATCAGACTCAAGCGATGTATCTGCCAGCCTTTCGGATGTGACCCGGCTTGCCAAAGAGGGAAAACTCGAAGAAGCCGCAAAAATATACAGCAAGATCACAGGGCTGAAAAGCGAGTACGCGATGATGAGCGTCAAGTCCATGGCTGGAATCCGCGACGATGAGCCGCAGACGCCCAGCCCCGCCCCGGCGAAGGCGCAGTCATACTCACCGGGTCCGGTCGTCTTCAATCCGCCGCAGACAGGCTCAAGACCGGGCGAACCGTTCGTCGTTGATTCGGTCCCTTCCATGCCGATGCCAACGACCCGTCGCAGGAATCGCTCCTGCCTGGGCGGCATCATCAACCTGATCGTTTTCATCGCCGTCATCTCGTCGGTATTCCCATCCATTTTGAAAGACCTGCCCTTCAAACTGCCGACCGAATTCCCCTTTGAGATTCCCTTCCTCCCATCGGTGGATTCGATCATCCCGGCTCCCTTCGCCACGGAGGTGTCTTCCTTCAACCCCGGGCTGAGCGACCCTCGCGGCATCGGCGTGGACAGCAATGGCAATGTCGTTGTTGGCAATTTCAGCGGAGGTGAGATCAAAGTCTTCGATACTGATGGGAACCTGATCTCAAGCTTCACGGCAGAGGGCGACCCAAACCTGACCAACCTCGTCGTCTCCCGTGACGGTGTGATCTACATCCCATCCGACACGATCCTGATGTATAACATCAGCGGGGAAAAACTGGGCGAGGTCGGCGAAAAAAATCTATTTGGTTATAACCACGTCGCATTGGGACCCGGCAACTCGGTCCATGCCATGACACTGGATGCGCTTCTGCGCTTCGACGAAAGCGGGCAGGTTGATCTGCAAATCCCGGTCGAAACGCTGGAGGAAATATCTGGGGAAACAATCGGCATGGGTTCGATTGCGGTGGACGGGCAGGGAAACATCTACTTCTGGGGGAACTTCGACGCGACCATTCTGAAATTTTCTCCGCAGGGCGAGTACCTTACCCGTTTTGGCGGCGAGGATAACTCAAGCAGCAGTTTTACACCGGGCAAATTCGTCAGCCCGCACCAGATCACATTCGACAACTTCGGGCACATGTATGTCGTGGATTTCTTCAACATCCAGGTTTTTAACGCAAACGGAAATTATCTCGACAAGATCGAACCGGGGCATTACGGAGCCGCGTTCGACGCGCAAAATAATATGTATGCGATCACGGCTGTGGGTCACGACGTTGTCAAATATACGGTTGGGGATCCGGGCGAATAACCCAAAGAGATGCATTCATGAAAAAAGACATGCTTCGTATCATCGCCGGGATTGTTCTTCTGGCGTCCCTTCTTGCCTGTCGAGGCGCTGGAATATCTCCCACTGAAGAGCCGCCCGGCGTGGGCGAGAAAGCGGAGAAGGGCTACGCCGCAAGCAAGCCCGTCATCGCCGCGCTTGAAAAATACAGAAACGACCACGGCACCTACCCCGAAACGCTGATGGAACTCGTCCCCGATTACCTGCCCGCCGCGCCAACCAAGACCGAAGACCTGGACTTTTTTTATTCGAGAACCGGCAACGGTTACCAATTTTCATTCTATTACACTGGTCCGGGCATGAACTCCTGCACCTTCACCCCTGAATCAAAGGAATGGGATTGTTCAGGGGCGTACTAGCCTGTCAGGTGATAAAATTCCATCAAGTGTATAGATCGAGGCGGGTCATCGACCGGAGACCTGGGTG
>DAOTXI010000699.1:0-2003 GCA_034435475.1 Anaerolineales bacterium | reverse complement strand
AAACGCCTCCCGACGTTGGACTTTCGGCTCCATGTCTCTCATGTTATCATCTCTCATCATGGTTGCTTTCATCGCCCGGCGCGTGGCAGGGATGCTCATCCTGATTCTTGGGGTTAATTTCATTGCATTTGCCTATGCCCACTACGGGCGGTACGCCCAACTCGAGAACAACCCGATCTTCGCAAGGCAGGAAGAAGTTCTACCCGTTTTCCCCTTCTATCGCGAATACGTTCAGGGAATGTTGAACGGCAAACCCGCCGAGATGCCATCCGCCGCCGGGTTGACCGTGCTGGACATGCTGGAAACCGCCGCCGACGCCAGCCTCGGTCTGCTGGGTATTGCGTTCACCGTCAGCCTCGTGTTGGGACTTTTCCTCGGGATGCAAGCCGCGAAGACCGAACCGCCGCGAGTCAGCCGCTGGTTGATTCCGCTCTCGACCATGAGTTTGGCGATGCCGGGCTTCTACGTCGGCGCGGTGCTCATCACAATTTCAGTCCTTTATCTATTCCTTTCCCCGTCCAGCAAAGGCGACCTGCCCTTCCCGCTCGGCGGCTTCGGCTGGGATGCGCACCTGGTCTTCCCAGTTATTGCGCTATCCTTCCGCCCGACTTTGCAGATCGCGCAAATGTCCGCTTCGCTATTGACCGATGAATTCAACAAAACCTATGTGACCGTCGCGCGCGGGCTGGGACATTCATGGCGCATGGTCAAGGTCAAAACCGCCTTGCGAAACATTTTCGTGCCGATGTTTCAGGTCATCGCATCGTCTGTCAGTTTGATGGTCGGCGAATTGATCCTCGTGGAATGGCTGTTCGGCTGGCCCGGCTTGGGCAGGCAGTTGGCGCTTTCCATCCAGCCGCCGCAAACCGTCACCATTGCAAGCGGAGTCCTTCCTGCGGCGTATCTCCACGCGCCAACCGTGGCAACCGTGGTCACCGCTCTGGGTTCCATCCTCATCATCTCGAATACGATTGCCGGTATCCTGACCTATTTCTCCGACCCGCGCTTGCAGACTCATCCCCACGGAGGCGCAAATGCGGACTAAGACCCGCCTCAACCCTCCGCTCGTGTTTGGGTTGCTGATCGTCAGCCTTTCCCTCGCCCTGGCTTTTGCCGGACCTTCCCTCGCGCCGCATAACCCGCTCGAAGAGACTCGCGTGATGCAAGTGGACGGCAAGTTCGTCTCCGCGCCCTTCCCGCCGTTCACCTATCCCGATTATCCGCTCGGCACAGACGGCTGGGGGCGCGATGTGTTGAGTCAGGTGCTGTGGGCGTTGCGCCCAACTTTGATTCTGACAGGCTACGTTGCTGTACTGCGACTCGTTATCGGGACAATTATCGGTCTATTGGCAGGCTGGAACAAAAATGCTTTCGGAGCCTTCCTGAACGGACTCATCAGCGCGGCATTATCCATCCCCACGCTTTTGGTCGCCTTGGCGGTCGTTGCATTGACAGGCGATTTTTGGCAGCCGTGGGGATTCGTCCTCGGGCTTTCAATCACAGGTTGGGCAGATTCGGCGCGTCTCGTCCGCGAACAGACTCGCGTGGCGCGCGAGCAAGCCTTCATTGAAGCCAGCCGCGCATTGGGGCAAAGTAACTGGACGATCATCTTCAGTCACATCCTGCGGCTGGTGCTCCCTTATGTGTGGATGCTGCTTGCGCTGGAGATCAGTTCCACCATATTGCTCACTGCCGGGCTGGGATTCCTCGGCTATTACGTGGGCGGCGAAGTCTGGGTCTGGATCAGCGATACGACCGCCACGCGTTTACGCGGAATGCCGGAACTCGGTCAACTGCTTTCGGGCGTCAATGAAGATATTTACGTCAGCCCGTGGAAGTTATTCGCTTCGGGCACATTTGTCTTCATCACGGTGCTTGGATTTAACTTATTAGGCGAAGGTCTGCGGCGCGTTGCCATCTCCGGCTCGCCCTCGCCGCGATTCTTCGATCTTACGCTCCGAATGCGCTGGTACGTTCAGGAAAGAATCGCGTGGGCAAAAGCG
>DAOTXI010000698.1:0-5095 GCA_034435475.1 Anaerolineales bacterium | reverse complement strand
CCATTGCGCCGCCCGAACTCGCGAAGCGAGCCGTGGATAAAGCCGAAAAGGGCGGCTACACCCTCGTTTTGGTGGACACAGCCGGACGGTCCCAACTGGACGCGCAGTTGATGGATGAAGTCAAAGCCATCTCGGCAAATGTCAAACCGGTGGATACCCTCCTCGTGATCGACTCGATGATCGGTCAGGAAGCGTTGAATATTGCGCAGGGCTTCAAAGATGCGATTTCGCTGACGGGACTCGTCCTGACCAAGATGGACGGCGATTCCCGCGGCGGCGCGGCGATCTCGATCCGCTCTGTGACCGGGATTCCCATTAAGTTCATAGGTACGGGTGAAAAACTCGATGCGCTTGAGTCTTATGATCCGTCCCGCCTTTCCTCCCGCATTCTCGGTATGGGCGACCTGATCGGCTTGATCGAAAAAGCCGAAGCTGCTTACGATACCGAAATTGCTGAGAAGCAGGCAAAGAAATTAATGAAGGGGGATTTTTCACTTGAGGACTGGCTCGAGCAGATGAACCAAATGAAAAAGATGGGACCGCTCGCGCAGATCATGGATATGCTGCCCGGGCAGATGGGTCAGGCGGCGCGGAATATTGATCCGTCGCTGGTGGAAAGGCAATTCAAGCAGTCCGAAGCCATCATCAATTCGATGACGGTCAAGGAACGTCGTGACCCGGACCTCCTCAACGCTTCACGCCGCCGCCGCATTGCCGCCGGTTCCGGCATGGATGTGCAGGACGTAAACCGGCTTATCAACCAGTTTCGTGAGGCGCAAAAATTAATGAAGACCATTCAAAAGACCGGCGGCAGGGGGCTGGGTAAATTGTTTGGATAGCGGCAGAAGTTCCGCAAGTGGGATTTTCGGAGTCCGTGAAGCATTTGTACCGCAAACTTCAGTTTGCACTTTGCGCACGGACAAACTGAAGTTTGTCGTACTGCGTAGATTCTATAGAGTAATACTAAAACTCACCCGCGAAACCTTGATTTCGGGGTGAGTTATGTTTCGGTAAATGTTTCTAGAAACCCTTCACCTGCATGGATGAAATCAATTCATCCAGCGCGTGGAGATAGGGGTTGAAATTGAAGGAATCCGTTGAGTTCAACTTTTGCGTCACCGCGTCCAGATAGCCGGGAAAATCGTCCATGTTGAACGGGATGCCGCCGGCGGGCAATGGTGTATTCGGGTTGTCGTCGGCGGGCAGGTAGGCGGCGTTGATCGGCAAAATGGCTTGGACGTAGTAATTGCCGTCGTTCGTCATGCCTTGATAGTAGTAATAAAGGTCATGGTTGTTTATCGACATAAAGTTGGTCATGATCTGGGTCAGGTAGCGTACCCCATGCCCGTTCTGAAAATTCACGCCGTGGATTTGCGCGCTGAAATCGCTCCCCAAGTGCTCGGGCAGGGGCTGTCCATCCGTATATTGCAGGGATCGAAGTTCCTCCATCATCATCCCGGTCAATTCGCTGTAACCCGTGTATTCATTTGCGCGAAAGATCAGGATTTCCGGCTCAAGCCTTGTGCCGGAGAGCGCATAAAGGTTTAACGTCAACTTTATGTGAGAGGGCATGTCGCCAAACCCCGGATTGATGTAGGGCAGTTCCACCTCGGTGGTTGTGGCCGACGTCGCATCGTTGGCGACTCCGTTTGGGATGAGGAGGGAAACTTCGGCAGTATCTACCTGTGTGCCGTCGGGGGTGAGTTGTTCCGGTTCGGATGTTGCCACGGGCGGGGCGGCGGTCAACGCTTGCAGGGTTTGGGTGGCGATTGAATTGACATCCGGCGTTGCGGCGGGAGCGGTCCCTCCGCAGGCGAGGATGATGAACAAGCCAGCCAGGATTCCCAGTTTTTTCTTCATGATAGCGACTCCAATTCTTTGTGGGTGTTTAGATTTAATCTGAGTTTATGCGGGGATGCAAAACATTCCCATGCCTCTGGAATACTATTTGGAGTCTGGCGGTGGACAAACGCCAAACGAAAGACCCGCTGTCAGAAACTGATTCAGTCAGCGGGTCCGAAAGAAGCGGAAGGGGGATCAGATCAAAGATTACCGCGTCGTTCCTGTTCCAATTCCAGCGATTCGAACAGGGCTTTGAAATTCCCCTTGCCGAACCCCTGCGCGCCGTGGCGTTGGATGATCTCGATGAACATGGTCGGGCGGTCTTGGATGGGGCGGGTGAAGATTTGAAGTAAATATCCTTCGTCGTCCTTGTCCACAAGAATGCCGAGTTCGTGGATGGTTTTGAAATCTTCCTTGATCTTGCCCACGCGGTCGGGGAGCATCTCGTAATAGGTGTCTGGTACGCGCAGGAATTCAACGCCATTCGAGCGGAGTTTATCAACCGTCTCGATGATGTCTCCGGTGATGATGGCAACATGCTGTGCGCCGGGAGTCAGGTAGTAATCGAGATATTCCTCGATCTGACTTTTGCGTTTGCCCTCCGCCGGTTCATTGATCGGGAACTTGACCCGCCCGTTGCCGTTTTGCATCACTTTGGACATGAGCGCGGAATATTCGGTCGAGATGTCCTTGTCGTCGAAGTGCATCAACTGGCGAAAGCCCATCACCTGATGATAAAAGTTGACCCAGTGATTCATTTTGCCAAGCTGCACATTGCCAACGATGTGATCCACGGCGGCGAGACCAGCTGAGTTGGTTTCATGTTTGAGCGGTTTGTAGGTGGGGGCAAAGGCGCCTTTGTAATCGGCGCGATCCACGAAAACGTGCAAGGTTTCACCGTAGGTGTAAATGGCGGAAGTGCGGTAAATGCCAAAGTCATCCTTCTCTTCGCGCGGCGCCCAGGCGGATTTGCCTCCGCGGGCAGTGGTTTCGCGCCAGGCTTTTTCGACATCGTCCACTTCGAGGGCGATGACTTTTACCCCATCGCCGTGAACCATATGATGCGACGCCAGCGGGCTGGACGGTGAATAGGGCGCAGAAACAACGAAGCGCGCCTGCCCTGATTCAAGCACATAGGAGGCGAACTCGCGGTTGCCGGTCTCCAGCCCCGAATAAGCAACGGGCTTGAAGCCGAACGCCTTCCACCAGAAATACATGGCGTGTTTGGCATTGCCCACGTAAAAGTGGACGTGGTCGAACGATTTGATCTGGAGGAAATCCGCCTCCTCGGTCATGGGACGGGAATCGGTTTTTGTTTTTGTTGCCATTTTCTCTCCTTTGGTCGGGTTGCGGGAATTCTACGACAAAGAAAGTCTGTTTGCAAACAAAAAAGGACGGCTGATTACACCGTCTTTTGTGGGTCTTTAGGATTTGGCGTTGATTATGGTCTAACTTTGCCTGTATTTCGCAGGGCGACATTAATGTCGCCCTGCTATTTGAAGGCTTTTGCAGCAATTGCCAGAGAGTCTTTTTGTATAAGCCTTATGGACAATATGTGAGCGTTATGCCGAGCACGCTCCCGTCTGGGTAGGATGTGGTATTTCCTGCCGTGTCTTTGGCAAAGAATTGGTATTGAATGCTGCCGTCGCTGCCGCCCAATTCACCGGCAAACTGGGCATTGAGGTCGTAATTAAATCCATACAAGCCGCCGCTGGCATTATCGTTCGGGGTCAGGGTGTTCCAGGAACCGACATATCCGCTGTTTCCGAGAACGCGATATCTCAGGTAGACCTCATTGAGATTGTCGTCCTGCGCGCGGATCGCCACCTGGAAGATGTTCGAAGCGCAGTTCGCGGTTGGGTAAAAGATGTCGGTATATACGGCGACGGGTCCGCTGAGGATGGGAGGGGTTGTGTCTCCTCCAGATGAAATCGGCGTCGGGGTGGGCGTTGCCGTGGGCGGCAGGGGAGGCGCGGCGACGACCGGAACCGCGCTTGTATCCCCTTCGGTGTGACCTGTGACGCCTGATATCCAACAGGATTGTGAGGCGCTGACTTGAATCAGCCACCAACTGCTGTTGTTGTTGCGCCCGATGATCACAAGTTTTGTCCCGATCGGGTAGGATGTAATGATGCTATATCCTGTGCCGGGTCCAAAGCGGCAATTTGCGGCAATGTCCACAACGAATGCCGGACTCTGAGGATTGGAAGGCGGCGACCCTGCGATGGATTGCGGGGTTGAAGTGGCTGTTGGAATCGCCGCGCCGATCTCGGGCAGGAATTGATAATCCCAGCCGAAATTCAAACCGGTGATCGCCTCATTATTTTGGATCGATTCAGACAACACTACAATGGATGTCACTGTGGTTGGGTGAGTCCAGCCTCCGGGGATGAGGACCTTTTGATTCAACTCGTTTGCAAGGTCAATTGTGATGCAATAGTCCCCGTCGGCAAGGTTGTTGAAGGAATATGTCCCATTGGCGTCTGAGATTGCGCTGGCAACAACTGCAGATTCGCATGAGCCGGAGTGAAGTTCAAGGGTTACTTCCGCAATTCCCGGTTCGTCTGCTTCACGGATTCCATTTGCCATTGCGCCGCCGTTCCCGGTCGGGACACACCCCGTCGGCAGGGGATTCGGCAAAGGACCATCCGGCACGGCGCACAAGTCATGCCAGACTGCGCCGGATAAACTTCCGGTTCCATCATCTTGTTGCGGGGGCGGCTCAGTTGCAGGCGGCGTTGAAGTTGCGCCGGGCAGGTTGCATGCCAGGCTGATAATCAATAGAGTCAAAATAACTGGGATCGTGCCGCGTTTTGTTCTCATGGTTTCTCCTCTGAAAAGTATTACGCTGATTCTATCTGGGGAGAAATGACAAATGGAAGGGGTCTTTGGTAGGGGTGGTTTGGTAATAAAGAAAAGCGCCCTACAAACTGCAGGGCGCTGTCTGTCCATTTATCCTCCGGCGCTGATCACCAGAGTCCAGTTTACATAGCCGTTGGATTCCATCTTTATCTTGATGGTCTCCTTGTCGCTGTCGTTGGTATAGAAAACCGTCCAACTGTTATTGCATCCCGGTGAGCCGTTCTTAATCGCGCCGCCAACCGATGTAACTTTAGGGCTTCCTCCCGAACATGTCAATGTGTAGGTCACATTGCCCGAGGTTTTGATGCTGTCGAAGCCGGTCACATTGACAAAAACGGTATCGGTCGTATCTCCATCGGGATAGGAGACTTCGCCGTTCACGCTTTTTCCG
>DAOTXI010000697.1:0-7295 GCA_034435475.1 Anaerolineales bacterium | reverse complement strand
GGCTGGACATTGACGAAGATGAAATGAAGGCATTGGTGGAAACTTTCGAGAACGAGATCTACCCCACCAACCGCGAATTCTTCGGCAGTGAATGGTCGCCGGGCATTGACGGGGATGAGCATATTTACATCCTCTATACCCGCGGATTGGGCTTCTCGGTTGCCGGATATTTCTCCACGTCCGACTCCACGCATCCCTTGATCCAGGAATTTTCGAATGCGCATGAGATGTTCCTGTTCAATGCCGATAACACCCCGCTGGGCGGCGATTATGCCTACTCGGTATTAGCACACGAATTCCAGCACATGATCCATTGGAATAATGACCTGAACGAAACCTCATGGTTGAACGAAGGCTCTTCGGAATTGGCGGTATTGCTCAATGGCTACAGCACGGGCGGATTCGACTCACTTTACATCTCCAACCCCGACCTGCAATTGAACGACTGGCCCAACGACCAGAATGCCACCTCGCCGCATTACGGCGCGGGCTTCCTGTTCATGACCTACTTCCTTGACCGCTTCGGCGAAGAGGCGACTCAATTGCTGGTAAAGGACCCCGCCAACGGCATGGACAGCGTGGATGATGTTCTCGTAGAGATCGGCGCGACCGACCCACAGACCGGGCAACCCATCACCGCCGACGATTTCTTTCAGGATTGGACCCTGACCAACTTCCTGCTCGACTCATCCATTGCCGATGGCAGGTATATTTATAACAATTATTCCAGCGCCCAACGTGCCTTCGCCACCGAGACAGTTTTCGACTGCCCGCAAAGCGCATTGACCCGTACGGTGCATCAATACGGTGTGGATTACATCGCCATCGAATGCGCCGGAGATTACACGATTCAGTTCACCGGCTCGACCGTGACCGGGTTGCTGCCCGCTGATCCCCATTCCGGGGACTACGCCTTTTGGTCGAACAAGGGCGACGAGTCTGATATGACGCTGACTCGCGAGTTCGATTTCACAAACGTGAGCGGACCGATCGAGTTGTCGTTTCGCACCTGGTACGACATCGAAACCGACTGGGATTATGTGTATGTGGAAGTTTCGGAGAACGGCGAGACCTGGGAAATCCTCCCCACGCCTTCCGGCACGGGAACCGACCCGAGCGGTAATTCCTACGGCTGGGGTTACACCGGCGTGACAGGCGATTGGATCGAAGAAACGGTTGACCTTTCGGCTTATGCGGGGAAGAAGGTGCAGGTCCGCTTTGAATATGTCACCGACGCCGCGGTCAATGGGGAAGGCTTCATGGTGGACGATGTCCGGGTCGACGCCGCAGGCTACTCGTCCGATTTTGAAGCGGATGAAGGCGGCTGGACGGCTGAGGGATTTGTGCGAGTCCAAAACATCCTGCCCCAGACCTTCCGCCTCGCGCTCATCCAATCCGGCGATTCAAGCGTGACGATGATTCCTCTCAATGAAGACCAGACGGCTGAGGTTTCCATCTCTTTGAAGTCCGGAGAGACGGTTTATCTTGTGGTCTCCGGCACGACGCGCTTTACGCGGGAACTGGCTTCTTATCAAATCGAGATTAAGTAGGGGCGACCCTTCCAAATCCTTCGCCAAATCTATTAAAGAGAAAGGGTCGCCCCGCCGCTGGGACAACCCTCCCTTTGAGAGTAAAAGCTCTGGCAGGCATGGACGGGTTGTCCCTACGGAATCGCGTAAGGTGAATAAAGTAATTGCAACCATCGCGTCACTGTGTTACTCAGTGGCGCGATGGTTTTATTCTTTCAAAATTGCAATCCTTCCCTTGCGCATCCTCCCTTATAATTTTGCCCATTCATGGCAGAATTGAAAAAGAACACAGGGAAACGCAGGAACATCGCCGTCCTGGGCGCGCAATTGAACCGCGCCTGGGGCAACGAATTTATGGCGGGCGTGCTGGCTTCGGCGCGGGCGGGGGATGTGAATGTGGTTTGTTTCGTGGGAGGGAGGCCTTCCACAGTCAACGGGGGCGATTCGTATGGCGTGTATGATCTGGTAAAAAACGGTCAATTTGACGGCGTCCTGCTTTCGGCGGACCTTGCTCACGGTCTTTCCGAGGGCGAGGTCGCCGTTTTTTGTAATACCCTTGCCCCGCTGCCAATCGCATCATTTTCCATCCCTGGTGCGGATATTTCCTCCGTGATGGCGGATAATGCGGGCGGGATGCGCGCCATTGCCCGGCATTTGATCGAAACGCATCGTTATGAACGTTTTGCCTTTGTGCGCGGACCTGCAGGTCAGGTCGAGGCGGAGGCGCGGTACGAAGCTTTTTTGGCGGAGTTGAAGGAACACAAAATCCGCTTTGATAAGAACCTGGTATTGGACGGTGATTTTTCGGCAGAAAGCGGGCGCGCTGCCGTGCGAACCCTGCTGGATGAGCGGGGAATCTCTGTGCGCGCCATCGTTGCCGCGAACGACCGCATGGCGTTCGGCGTGCTGGAGGCATTGCAGGAACGCGGCATTCGCGTGCCGGAGCAGATCGCTGTGACCGGTTTCGACGATGTCAGTGAGTCGCAGTCCATGGGCGTGCCGTTGACGACAGTCAGGCAGTCGTTTTATGAAGCGGGGGTAAGGGCTTTCGAGTCCCTGATCGCGCGGATTGATGGCGCCAAAGCAGGCGAATCCGTAACAATTCCGGCAGACCTGGTGGTGCGCTGGTCCTGCGGCTGTCTGCCTGAAAGCATTCAACGCGCGGCCGTCCTTCCGCGCGAAGTGGCTCAAACGGGAAGGCTCGAAAACAAACGCGCCGCGGCGATCAAAGCCCTTCTGGGGGCCGCCGGGGTAAAGGAACAGGATCCTGCCCGGCAGGAATATGTCGAGGCCATTGGCAAAGCCTGGGATGACTTCCTTGCCGCGTTACGCGATACAAACAAAAGCGAAGAATTCCTGAAATCGGCTCAGGGCATGGTGGGCATTCTCGAAAAACACGGGTACGATTTCAATACCTGGCAGAATGTTCTTTCCACCTTCCGTCGTTATGCGCTTGGCGGCATTTCCAGCACAACCACCATACTGCATGCTGAAAACCTGTTTCAACAGGCGCGCATGCTGGCGGGCGAGCTTTCACAGCGGACACAGGCATATCGCAGGCTGCAACTCGTCAAGCAGGAGGAACTGCTCAATAATTTCAGTTTTTCCATGGCTTCCGCCGTGAGCTTTGAAACCATTGGCGATGCAATTGCGGCGCATTTCCCCAACCTCGGTCTTAAACGCTGGTACGTGATGTATTACGACGATGCCGACGCACAGCGCTTTGCTTCACAATACTATCGTCTGTTGATGCAATATGACGAAAAAGGCTTCTCCATGCCCGAGGGGCGTTCCAAATCTGCCACGGGACAGCTCACCCCCCGCGGAAAAAAGACCGACGAGCATCGTCATGATGCCGTGGTCATGCCGCTCTCGCTGGCGGGCAACCGCTTTGGATTTATGTGGGCGGAGATGGGACCCGACGATTGGGATGTTTATGTGCAGGTGCGCAACCTGCTTTCGAGCGCGTTGTTGCGCGTCAAACTGGTGACCCAGCGCGAGAAAGCCCAACGCGAAGTGGAAAGGCTCTTGGACGAGGCCCATGAACGGGCGAAGGAACTCAGCCGCGCGCGCGATATGGCTGAAAAAGCCGCCAGTGAAAACGCATTGTTGTATTCGTCCGAACAGGAACGGCGGCGCGGAGCCGAGGCGCTGGCGCGTTCCCTGCGGCAGTTATCCTCGTTGAAGACCATCGAACATCTTCCCGACCAGATCCTTGAACAATTGAGTCAGGTACTCCCGTATGACCGCGGCGTCTTCTATCTTGAAGATGTCAACAGCGTACCGCGCATTGAAGCGCACCGTGGAATGCCCTCCCATGCGGATATGTCTGCCTTTCAGTTGGCGCTCAAGGGAAGCAGCCTGTATACCGTTATTGCGCGCAAGGGAGAAGCCCTGTTTGTTGATGATATTTCAACCGTGGAAAACTGGACCCAGCCAGACTGGCTTCCGCGCGACAAAGCCTGGATGGGTGTGCCTTTGTACTCCAAGGATAATGTGGTGGGAATCCTTCTGGTCTGCCGCTCACAGGGTTCATTCACCCAGGACGACGGACTCCTTGCCGCGACCTTTGCCCAGCAGGCAAATGTCGCGCTCGAAAACGCGCGCCTGTATCACGAAGTGACCGACATGAACCGGGTGATGGAGCGCATGGTGGCGGAACGGGTCGAGGATTTGAACAAAGCCTACCAGCAATTGGAAAAGCACGACAAGAATAAATCCGCTTTCATCCAGGTTGCCGCGCACGAACTCCGCACGCCGCTGACGGTGGTGAAGGGTTTCATCGGGATGCTGCTCAATGACTCCACGATTCAGGCGAACCCTTCCCTGCTCGAAGCGATCCAGGGTGTGCAGCGCGGCACGAACCGCCTGCATCAGATCGTAAACAGCATGTTGGACATGGTGCGCCTCGAAAGCCAGACCATCACCCCGCATTTCGAACCGGTCGGGTTGGGACTGATCCTGAAGATCATCCACAAGGATTATGTGAGCGACCTCGCGGCTCGAAACCTGACCCTGGACCTGGACGACACCATCAAAACGATTCCCCTGCTGTGGGCGGACTCGGAGTTATTGAAAAAGGCGCTCGACCAGTTGATCGTCAACGCTATTAAATTCACGCCGGATGGCGGTTCGATCCATATCTCCGCCCGCGTGGTGGACGATAGAATCCGCGGCGGGATGGCTGAAATTGCCATCAAAGACACAGGCATCGGCATTGACCCGGAACATCACAAGGTCATCTTCGATAAGTTGTATCAAATGGGGGAGGTGAAATTACATTCCTCGGGACGCACGAATTACAAAGGCGGCGGCGCCGGGCTGGGACTCGCCATTGCGGCGGGCATCGTCCGCGCCTTGCAGGGAAAGATCTGGGTCGAAAGCCCGGGCTACGACGAGGAGAAATTCCCCGGCAGCACCTTCTTCGTCCTGCTGCCCTTGATGAAGGAATGAAGAATGGCATGTCAACAAGGATTTAAAACATGACTCACCCCAAAATTAAGGTTTCGAGGGTGAGTTCATTTTTAAGGGCAAAAGGGACTCGGAAAAATGCTGAACACGCGGATTTTTTCCTTTTCCGTGTAAATCCGTGCTCGTCCGCGTCCCAAATTAAATTCGGGTTTAATGATATTTTACACAGAATCGGTGCATAACCAGACAAAACTCCAGCGACTTTCTATTTCATCCGCTCCCTAAAATCATGGATGCCATCGCTCACCGACCACTTTGCCCCGCAGGAAGCGCAGGCGAGATGGTCGTCCTTCTGCAATAAAGTCCCATGACCGCAATCAGGGCATTTGAAAAGTTCGATGACGTTCAAGGGGATAGGGTTGTTGGCAGCCCCCGGCAGTAAGGCTTTCACGAACACGCTTGGCGTGAATTGAAAGAGCGCCCCGGTTGGCTGAAAGAGTCCATCCACAAAAGCAAGGAGTTTTGCGGGGATGATTCGTTTCAACGCGCCAAGGCGGAAGTGGGAGACGGTCAGCGTCTTTTCGACGGAGAATCCCAGCGCCCCCAGCCATTGACGGATCGCCCGCGGATGGAAATCGAAATTCAACTTGACGAACTCGACCGGCTCCAGCGTGAACGGGTTCCATGCCTGTTTGCCAAGCCAATAGCGAAGGATTGCCTTGAGGTTGAGTTTATTCGCAAATTCGAGGATGAAGACCGCGCCGGGCTGCAACGCTGCCTGAATCTGCGCCAGAGCCTTGGGCGCATCCGCCATGTGGTGCAGCACGCGGATCATCGTAGCGGCGTCGAACAATCCATTTTTGAAGGGCAGGCGGTATACATCCGCCGCGACGTAGATGTATTTTTCAGATTTGCCAAGCCTTGCCTGGGCTTGCGCGAGCTGCGTCGTCGAATAATCCAGTACAACAATGCGTTCGAAACCGGCGTAACGCGGCGTATTGCGCCCCGCGCCCGCGCCGAGTTCGAGCATTAGTTTTCCGCTCCTGGGGAGCATCCGCTTCAAAGCAATCGCTTCGGCTTGATCTTCATAGGCGCGCCCGCCCTGTTCCCAAAAGGATTGCTGGTAGTCGGAGCCTTCGTAATTACAAACGGGAGGGTTGGTCATGTGATCTTGTAGTCATGTGGTCCTGTAGTGAAATAGTCGGATAGTCAGTTACCCTGACTATCCGACCAACACACTAACAGACGATGTGGTTATCTTCCAATTGCCCGATAGGTGAAGCCCATTTCCTTCATCCGCCCGGGTTCGTAGATATTGCGCCCGTCGTAGATGACCGGTGATTTGAGCAGGCTTTTCACCTTGTCGAGGTCGAGTTGTTTGAACTCGTTCCATTCGGTGACGACCATCAACGCATCCGCCCCTTCCGCCACCTTGTACGGCTCGTCGAACATTTCCACCGCCGGGAGGATCGGTCGCGCCACGTCCATCGCCACAGGGTCATACGCGCGGACCTTCGCCCCCGCCTCGATCAATTCCTCCGAAATATCAATGGACGGCGCATCGCGCATATCGTCGGTGTTCGGTTTGAACGCCAACCCAAGCATACCAATGGTCTTGCCTTTCAGGCTGCCGCCCACCATCTGCTCCACGACCTTCACTGCTTCCTTGCGGCGGTCGTAGTTGACTCCCATGACGCTGTTGAGGATCTTCGGTTCCAACCCCTTTTCCTTTGCCATGAAGGCGAGCGCCTCCACATCCTTGGGAAAGCATGAGCCGCCCCAGCCGAGACCCGCATCCAAAAAGTGCCGCCCGATGCGCGCATCGTAGCCCATGCCCGCCGCCACTTCCTTCACATCCGCGCCGACGCGTTCGCACAGGTCGGCAAGTTCGTTAATGAAGGAAATCTTGGTGGCGAGGAAGGCGTTGCTGGCATATTTGATCATTTCAGCAGTACGCAAATCGGTGATGACGATGGGCGCGCGCAGGGGCAGATGCAACTGAGCCACTTTGTTGGCGGCGTCGCGGTCCAATGAACCGATCACCGTCCGGTGCGGATTCATAAAGTCGCCGATGGCGGACCCCTCGCGCAAAAATTCGGGGCCCGAAACGACCGCGAAATCAATCGGCTTGGGCAGGGCGCCCTTCACGATATCGGCAACCCAATCTCCGGTCCCGATCGGAACCGTGCTTTTATTGATCAGCACCAGCGGCGCGGTCATGTTCCTGGCAATCGAAGTCGCCGCCGCCGCAACATACTGCAAATCCGCAGAGCCATCCGACCCGGAGGGAGTCCCCACCGCGATGAAGGCATACTCCGCCCCTTTCAACGCTTCGGCATAGGATGTGGTGAAGGT
>DAOTXI010000696.1:0-5322 GCA_034435475.1 Anaerolineales bacterium | reverse complement strand
CCACCGCGCCCTTGAACGGCGGGTTCATCAAGATCACGTCATACTCGCGCTCATCATCGAACGACTTCGACAGCGAATCCATGTAATAGAACTGCGGCGACTCGATCCCGTGCAGCATCAGATTCATCGACCCAATGCGCAGGATGGTCATCCCCGAATCATTATCGAAACCCCGCAAATATTTCTTCGACGACATGAACGATCTTTCCGCCGCCGATAACTGGTCGCCGATCAGATGATGTGCCTGCCCCTCGGCGTCATATTCCAAAATCTCCGCTGACGTATGCTTCTCCAAAATATACTGGTGCGCGTTGACGAGAAACCCGCCCGTCCCGCCCGCCAGATCGCCAATGCGCTCGCGCGGCTTCGGGTCCACCATCTGCACCATCATGCGGATAATATGCCGCGGCGTGCGGAACTGTCCACCGCGCCCCGCAAACTGCATGTGACCCAGCATATACTCATACAGATCGCCCTGCACATCCTGATTCTGCTCCGCGATCTTCATCTGATCGATCAAATTACACGCCTCGATCAACAGCCCCGCCTTATTGATCTTACACTGCGCCCCCTTCATATACTCCCCAAACGACGACTTCACACCCGCAGGGGACAACTCGACCAACCCTGGGAAGACGACATTCTTCAGATGACCCAACGCCTCTTCGGCTTTCATCTGCGTCCAATACCCCCAACGCATCTCCTTCTTAACCGACGGCTGATACGTTGTCCCCTTGCGTTTCGCCTGCCTCTCAGCCGCATTCTCGCGGTCATCAATATCTTAGTATAGGAGTTTTTGATGACAATCCTCCAAACTGGAATTTCTTTTTAAGATTAAAGGGCAAACTAGAATTGCTTCCTCTTAAGCAAATGAGCTTACTATTTATTAATTGATTAATCTAAGTTCATGCGCTCGTAGTATTGCGGAAGTCCTATTTTTTACATTCAGTTTGCTCATTATATTTTTAATGTGGTTCTTTGCTGTCATCGGCGCAACATCAAGCAATTTGGCAATTTCTCTATCACTATGACCATCTACTAAAAATCTTAACACCTGCAACTCTCTTTCTGTAAGTTGCTCTTTTGAAGAAGATCGATTGTTTTGTAGAGAATTATGTTCTGGCTGTGTAGCTAAATCTATAATTTCGGTAAGCAGCTGATCTCGGGTAAATGTTTTCATAAGTGCGGAATCTGCCCCAGCCAATCTAGCATCTCTGATGAGGTTTTCATAGGCTGTAATAGCAATAATTCTTATTTCTGGCGAATCCTTTTTTATATCCTTTATCGCCATCCATCCAGCGGTCTCGTCCTTAAACCATAACAAATCCATAAGTATCACTTGTGGCTTTAACTCAGATGCAATCTTTGTTGCCTGGCTAGTTGTTTCGGCTTCTCCAATAACCCTTATCTCTTCAGATGTCTCCAGTATCCTTCTCCATCCCTCTCTAGCAATAAGAGTGTCATCTGCAAGAACAACTGTTATTCTTCCTTTTGGACTCATCATATTATTCTCACCTTGTTTCGCATCTGTTTAGTTCAATTTCTATAAAACAATTTCGATCCTTGTCGTAAAGCCATTATCGGGTGACGTAATAATTTTAAGTTTTGTATCGATTTTAGCTAGTTTAAGAGTCGAGATTATACGCTTAATCTTCTTAACCCCATACCCATCCACTACTTTATCAGAACCTTTGCCGTTATCCTTAATTGCTAAAACTATATGTTTTTCCGTAACTCTTAAACTTACACTGATTGATGTCTCGGGATTAGTAATTATGCCAGAGTGCTTTATAGCATTTGAAATAGCCTCATCCGCCATTGAAATCAATGCATTCTTAATTAATTCAGATGAGTCAAGGATATTTGGGCAATTTACACGAACATTCCTACTGTTCTGTAAGCCCGCACGTATTAGCCAGATATTAACTAATTCATTTATCGCAATCGAGAAATTCTCAACTTCGTTTCTTCTTTCTTGCAAAATATTTGTTTGTATATTTCTTAGTTCTGCTAGGATGTCGTGTGATTGAAGAATAACATTCGGGAGCAATTCACTTATTTTTTCATAATTACATTGTTTTAGCCATGAATCCACTGCTTCCAACGGCAGCACAACCCCTGAATGTAACCAATTAACTAAGTCGTGTAAATTATCCTCAATTGCCCATATTTCCTTGTTTTGTTGGGCGAAATTATTTTTCTTCATATTGAACCTTATAATATATTACCAATTCCGTTTTTGCTTATTGCAACAAAAGAATCACAGACCTAGAATCCTTTGCACCTCAGGGACAATGTCGTCAATATTATTTGGTGCTTCAAAAACGATGTTTATCTCATATCTTCCTTCAGCATCTGGATTGCTTATAATATTTTCAATTTGTTTGCAGAGATTCATAATGACATTAAAATATTCGTAAGTCCAACCTTGCATAATCGTTTTTATTTTCTCGAAGCCAATCGGGAATCGAGTGAAAGCTAGGTCAATCTCCCACTCTAAAAGTCCTTTGCAGCCATTAAGTATTCTTTCTACAGCGGCATGGATTTCTCCTTCATCGCCAGACTGTCCTGGTTTTCCCCAAGCAGTCATTAGTTCTTCCGATGTTGAAATTCTTAATAGCGTAATTAATGCGACAATATCATCTAGTTTCTGGCGAATCCACTCAAGGATTTCTAGATTGCTCAGGGATTTATTAGATCGATAAACGAGTCCGCGTTTCAACGCGACAAATTCTTTATCTATACTTTCCAAACCGATTTTTAGCAAATCGATTGTGAGAAGATATTCCCAAAGTTGCGGATTTTTCTCTAAACCCCTTTGTGCTTCAAGTTTATAGACTGCAATGGCAACTTTGACCGCCAAATCTGTTTCTCCATCAAAAAAAGACAAAACTTTTTCATCTTTTAATTGGTTTCTTAGTGACTTGATGAGTTCTCCTTTATTTCCGTCGCCTGTATGTGAGTCCATAAAACTAGGCAACCAAGAGGCATTTTCATCAAGTAAAAAAATTAGACATGGAATATTATTTTTTTGGGCTTGCCGATATTCTAGCTCTGTAATTGAAGCACTCTCGCCATCGGGAAGAAAACCATATCGCCAAGCGAAGATTCCGACATATAAATCACATCTTTTCACATCTGACAGGCATTTATCAACTGGTCTCTCATCGCTCGCTACGTAGTCCTCCATTGCAATTACGTCATGCCCCATTTTTCTCAAAGACTTATAAACAGTATCACGAAAGCTTACTAAGTCTTTATAGGTTGAGGAAATATATATTTTTGCCATGATTTTTATAAAAGAATATCAAGTTGATTAAGAGACGTTGGATGTGATTTTGATGTTTGCTCGCGAATCTCATCTAACAACTCTTCACGTGTGAACGTTTTTAATAATACGGAATCTGCGCCAGCCAATCGAGCATCTCTAATCAGGTTTTCGTAAGCTGTTACGGCTATAATCTTTGTTTTCGGCGAAGCAATCTTTGTTTCCTTAAATGCTAACCACCAAGCAATCTCATTCCCAAACCACTTTAAGTCCATCAATAACACATCTGGGATCAGCTCCTTTACCTTTCGCGTTATCTCGAATGCTGTTATTACTTCTCCAACGACTTCGATATCCCCAGCAGATTCGAGAATCCTTTTCCATCCTTCTCGGGCTATCAAGGTGTCGTCAGCAATAAGTACTCTGATATTTATTTTATCCATAGGTTTACTTCATTTCTATTTTATAACAGAAGGAGTGGTATATAGGAATGTATCACGGAACTTCTCGAAGCCATCATCCTTTGCCTGCTCCACGAGTGCATCGCGGTCTGCCACGAACAAAATCCGCCGTGCCTGATTGGAACGCATGAACACATCGATCAATCCCATTGTGGTGCGCGTCTTGCCTGTCCCTGTTGCCATGACGATCAAGGCTTCGCGCTTGCCATTGGCGAAGGCTTCACCCACACGGCGAATAGCCTCGTGCTGATAGGAACGGTCAACGATAGCGTTGTTAATCTCCACTGAACTGAGCGGCTTCGCATTCTGGCGAATGTAAAGCAAATTCTCCAAGTCTTCGCGCGTGAAGAACCCAAATACTTCGCGCTTGGGTGCATGTCCCACATCTACGAAATGGATTTCAAGTCCGTTGGCTAAAAAGCCAAACGGACGGAAACTCTGATGCTTTTCGATTTCAGTGACGTAATGGGTGAGCTGTGCTTCGGCGAGACGAACATCCACCGCTGTCTTTTTAGCTTCGACAACTGCGAGAATATCCCCGTTTGCGCGCAATAAAATGTAATCAGAAACCCCGTTCCACGGCTCGGCATCGTAGCCATCCACAGGAATTTCGGTCTTAACCTTGGAATGGTCGCGTAAATACCAACCCGCATGTTCCAACTGCGGATCAATCATTTCCTTGCGGGTGCGTTCCTCACTGATACGGCGCAAAGCCCACCTCTTGAGTGATTATGTGCATCGTGTTATTTGTTGAATTATATCCGCAATTTTTCCCGCACCAACAACAGCGGATGCACCGCCTCCACCCCCGCCCCCTGCTTAATCTGCATCCGACACGCCGCCCCGCTCGATACCAATATCCGTTTCCCGATTCCCAACTCCCTGATCTTCGGCAAAACCCCCAACTCCCCCACCTGCATCGAGAGCTCGTAATGCTCGGCATCATACCCAAACGTCCCTGCCATGCCGCAGCAGCCCGCCTCGATCACATCGGTCTAAAAGCCGAACAACTTCAACATCGCCACCGTCGCAGCCACACCGCTGGGCAAGCCATCGGCGGCAGATCCCTCTGCGCGGTGGTGACAGTGCGGGTGAAGGATGAGGCGTGTTCTTTTATCCTCTTCTAAATTCAAATCCCCAACTACGTTCCCCGAAATGGCTACACACAAAATAAATTCATCCACCAACCAGACCCGCTCTGTGATGGATTTTATTTCCTCGCGGCGACCCGGCAACAGCGACACGTACTCATGCTTGAGACAATACACTTCGGGAGGTTCGCATCCCACCACGCTCAAGCCTGCTCCCCCATCCAAACGTTGAATTTCGCTGAGAACGGATTCCGCGTGTCTCCGCGCCGCATCGAGAAATCCCTTCGAGAGCAGCGACGCGCCTGCGCCAATAATCGGCAATACATGCACGGCATAGCCAAGTCGGTTGAGAATTTCAATGGCTGCTTCTTCCACTTCCGGCTCGATATAGTGCGAGAAGACATCGGAAAGGAAGATGACTGCTTTATCAAATTGCGCGTCACGCTTCAAGCGTGACCTACGGTTAAATACTGGGAAGGGTCTTTGCTCTGCGATCCCAAGC
>DAOTXI010000695.1:0-2291 GCA_034435475.1 Anaerolineales bacterium | reverse complement strand
ATGATGACCGATACGATCAACGCCAGCCGCCAGTTGATGATCGCCATGAAGGTCAGCGAAGTGACGATGTTCATCAATGCCCAGACGCTGTCCACGATGCCCCAGGTGACGAGTTCGGAGACACGTCCCGTATCCGAGGTGACGCGCGCGATCAGGCGTCCCACCGCGTTTTGGGCGTAGTACGAGAGCGACAGGTTTTGCAAGTGATTGAAGAGCATCTTTCGCAAGTCGTATTGCACGCGCTCGCCCAGCACACCCGCAAGGTAAATGAATATGAACACGAACGCTGACTGCATCAGCAGGAACGCGCCGTAGATCCATGCAATTTCGGTAATCCGCGCCGTGTCGTTGAGCTGGATGCCCTGATCCACAATCTGTTTATTCAGGTAGGTGAAGTAGGCGTCCAGCGACGAGACCAGCCCGATGGTGATGAGGAATCCCAACACCCATCTCCAGTGCGGTTTGATGATATCTATGATGCGCCAAAACACCGGCGCGGTTATTTGGGATGTATGTTCTTCTTCTTCGAGTTCGAGGAAGTCGTTGTTTTCAGACATGGTAAATCTCCAAAGAAAAGGATGAAGGATGAATTATGAAGGATGAATACCTTTCATGAGTTTCATACTTCATCTTTATCTTTTATTCATTCTTTTCTTGATTTTTGTGACAATGGTTGTAAAGATCGCAATCAACTCGTTGGTTTCCTCGATGAGCGCTCCAACTTTTTGAGCGGAGACAATCCCTGCGCGGACAAGAAGATCGAGCCAATAATCGGTTTCGTCGAGTTCCTGCAGGACGGACCCAAACTTGTTGACCATATCCGGGTCCGATTTTGCGCGATGCCCTTCCCGGTAATTGGCTCCTACGGATGTGCCGGAGCGAAGGACTTGTTTGCCCAACACCTGCGCCTCGGTCGTCTTTGGCAGGCTGGAATAAAGGCGAACGATTTGCAACGCAAAATCGCTGGTTCTGCTTCGCAAGTCTGCAGGGGTTTTGTTTTCCATTCCTACTTTTCCTTTCTGCTCTTTATTCATCCTTCATCATTCATCGTTGATCTTTCATCCTTCATATTTCATCATTTCTTCTTCCAACTCCTCGTCAATCCGTGTCTGGATGTCGTACACCTTGCGATATATGCCGCCGTATTGGTTGACAAGCTCATTGTGCGTTCCATGCTGCACGACATGACCCTTATCGAGCACCAGGATCTGATCGGCTTTCATCACAGATTGGATGCGATGCGCAATGATGAAGGTTGTGCGGTTCTCCATCAGGTCGTCAAGCGCCTTGCGGATGGAGGCTTCGGTTTCGGTATCCACCGCCGAAGTCGAGTCGTCGAGGATCAGGATCTTCGGGTTCTTGAGGATCGTCCGCGCGATGGTGACGCGCTGTTTCTGCCCGCCGGAGAGGGTTACGCCTTTTTCGCCGACGATGGTGTTGTAGCCATCCGGGAAGGCGGCGATCACGTCATGGATGGCGGCGGCCTTCGCAGCAGATTCGATCTCTTCCTGAGTCGCACTGCGTCCCACGCCGTACAAAATATTCTCGCGGATCGAGCGGCTGAACAGGAACGGTTCCTGCTGCACGATACCGATCTGCTCGCGCAGGTACTTGCGCGGATAATCCTTCAAGTCCGCGCCGTCGAGCAGGATTTCTCCGTCGGTGTAATCGTGGAAGCGCGGCAGGAGGTTGACCAGCGAGGTCTTGCCGGAGCCGGTTGAACCCAGCAGGGCAATGGACTGCCCCGGCTTGACGTGAAACGAAACGTTTTTGATGACGTGCTGGGTCCCATCGGAATATATGAACGAGACATTCTTAAATTCAACCTCGCCTCTCACTGGACCCGTCGGCTGGACTGCTCCAGTCTCAAGGTCCTCCCGTGCCTGTTTGACGATGTCCATCAGGCGTTGATAGGAGACCATACCTGTTGAGGCTTGCACAATCACGCGCCCCAGGTTGCGGATCGGGAAGATCAGCCAGATGAGCAGACCGATATAGGCGACATAATCGCCGACGGTGATCTCGCCATTGATCGTCATGAAGGCGGCAAAGATGAAACCGAAGAGCATCTGCCCGCCGAGGACGATGTCCGATAGGGGCCAGAACAGCGAATGCATGAGAAGAAGGAACTTACCTTTGATGTATTTCAGCCAGTTGTCCTTCTCGAACTTTTCCATCTCGTAGTCCTGCCGGGCAAAGGCTTTGACCACGCGCACGCCGGTCAGGTTCTCTTGTAGCGTCGTCGAGAGAACCGCTTCCTGCGCCTGATAGTCCTCGTAGGCTTTGGTCAC
>DAOTXI010000694.1:0-3194 GCA_034435475.1 Anaerolineales bacterium | reverse complement strand
CGTGCAAGCCATCGCGGACCTGTGCAAGCGCGTCATTGCCGAAGGAAGAAAAGTGGCAGGCTGGAAGGTAAAACTCAACGCGGGCGTCAGCACATTTGTACCCAAGCCGCAAACTCCCTTCCAATGGGTTTCGTGCGACACGCGCGAAAGCATTCTCGAAAAACAGGCGTTGCTCAAGCGCGAATTGTTCAAGGACAGGAATATCAAACTAAGCTGGACCAAACCCGACGATACGCTCATCGAAGCCTGGCTCTCTCGCGGTGACCGCCGCACAGCCGAAGTGATCTACACCGCCTGGAAGAACGGCGCAAAGTTCGACGCCTGGGAGGAAGGGCGCAATTTCGACAGGTGGATCGCCGCCTTCAACGAACACGGACTTGACCCGGCATTCTATACCCATCGTCAGCGCCGCACCGACGAAGTCTTCCCCTGGGAGCACATCACCGCGGCGGTACGCAAGAACTTCCTCTTTCAGGATTTCCGCATGTCGCTCGAAGGGCAGATCCGCGTGGACTGCCGTTTGAACTGTTTTGCCTGCGGCATCCTGCCGACTTTTGCCGATATGCGGCGCGACAACCCCGGCGAAGGCTGGAAGTGCCCCGAAGTGAAATCTCCCGCACGGAAAATGGAAATGGAATTGCCGCTGGTCGGCGATTGAACATGTCGGAATCCGCAAGTTCTACTTGCGGGTTTCCAGAAAGAACACTATCTAGAAGTAGAACTTCTGGATTCCTTTTTTGTTTCATGAACAAAACCCTCCTCCTCTCACGCCTGCAAAACGAACGCGACCAGTTCGAGCTTTTGCTCAACCGCGTCGGGTTTTCACGCCGTTTAACGCTTCGCGGCGTTTCGGGCGCGTTGACGGTCAAAGACCTGCTGGCGGAAATACTTGCCCACGAGCAATTCATCGCCGACCGCCTGAGCGAGATCCACCACGGATGGAACTACTCCCCCTCCGCGTCGTTCAGCGCGTTGGAAGAGTTCCAATCCCAATTCGGCTATCCGGATTACGAATCGCCTCTGCATCCAAAAGGCAGTCATGATCTGTCTGTGCTGGACGCCTACAAAAACATCGAATTCGACGAGATCGTCGCGGAGGAACTCGCGCTCTACTCGAACATCCTTGAGTTTGTGAAGAAACTCAGCCACCATCAATGCCTTGACCATGACCTGTATCACCGTATCGCCGAGCATACTTACCGGCTTTACCGCCGGACCGGGGGGTTGATCGAGCGCTGGTTAAAACAAAACAGCTCTGAATTGAAATAGATCATGCGAATCCGTATCACATTCACAAAACAGGGGGCGTTGCGGTATATCGGTCATCTCGACCTGCACCGCTTGTGGGAACGCGCCATGCGCCGCGCAGACCTGCCCCTTTCGTATTCACAGGGCTTTCATCCCCAGCCGAAGATCAGCCTTGCCGCCGCCCTGCCGCTGGGATTCTCCTCCCGGGCTGAAGTGCTGGATGTGCACTTGAATGAAGAAATAAAGGTTGAAGAAATTTCAACAAGACTAAGGGATGCCCTGCCGCCAGACATCAAGGTCACCGATGTAAAGATCGTGGAGGAAAACCTGCCCGCCCTGCAAACACTCACGCTTTCAGCGGCGTACGATGTCCATTTAACGGAACCCGTTGACGGGTCCGAGTTGAAGCGCAGGGTTGAGTCGCTCATGATGTCAGAGGCGATCATCCGCGAACGGAGGGGCAAATCCTACGACCTGCGTCCGCTGGTTGAATTGTTGAGCGTCATCACCATGGCAGATGGGACATCCTGTTTGAAGATGACTCTCGCGGCGCGTGAAGGCGCAACCGGGAGACCGGAGGAAGTCCTCGCGGTGTTGGGCATCGCGCCGGAAACGGCAAGGGTGGAGCGGACCCGCCTGATCTTCAAGGATTGATTTTTAGCCCAGCCCCGGTAAAATTGAATTTGTTTTCAAAATCCAAAAACTACAAGGAGTAAATATGCAACTTCTGGCAGCAATCCCCATGGCGTTCATCCCTGCATTTTTCTTTTCATGGTTCATTTATTGGCTCGACCGCTACGAGAAGGAGCCGCGCTGGCTTCTGTTGATGACCTTCTTTTGGGGCGGCTTCGTCGCCATCATCGGGACGTTGATCATCGCAACCGTCTTCGAGATCGGGTTCAGCCTCGTGTTGAACGACGCAGTCCTCGAAGACATTGCGGGCGGTTCGATCACTGCGCCCCTGGTCGAAGAGTTCATGAAGGGGCTGGCCGTGATGCTCGTCTTCTTCATGTTCCGCAAGGAATTCGACTCGATCCTCGACGGCATCATCTACGGCGGCATTGCCGGGCTGGGGTTCGCCGCCACCGAGAATGTGTTCTACTTCCTCAGCCAGTACAGTGAAGCGGGCTGGGCTGGCATGTTCACCAACTTCGCCCTGCGGGTGGGCGTGTTCGCCTGGGGGCATCCCTTCTACACCGCGTTTACAGGACTGGGTTTTGCCGTGGCGCGCACAAACAAAAATATTCTCGTTAAATTCATCGCGCCGGTTGTGGGATATTTCCTCGCCGTCCTGGCGCATTCCTTCCACAACACTTCGCTGGTCTTCGTCTCCGGTCTTGGCAGCTTCGCCCTGGTTGTCCTGCTCGAATGGGCTGGCTGGCTGATCTTCCTCGGCTTCATCGTCTGGCTCATCCGCCACGAACAGGGGCTCTTGAAGAAGCACCTGCGCGAAGAAGTGGCAAACGGGCTGATCTCGGAAGCGCAATACAAAACAGCGGTTTCGTTTTTCCAATTCAACGCGCGCATGGCGGCATTGAGCGGCGGGGCATATAAAGCCACCGACCACTTCTATCAATACCTCGGCGAACTTGCCCACAAGAAGGAACAGTTCGAAAAATTCGGCGATGAGAAAGGCAACGCCGCCATCATCCAGAAACACCGCGAAAGCATCAGAGCGCTTGCGCCAAAGGCAAAAACATAGCGTGGCAGTACCGCAAACTTCAGTTTGCGCTTTAAGCATTCATCGAGAAAAAACAGGCTGACGGTTGAACCGCCAGCCTGTTTTATGCCTATGGTAAAATTTTCCTCGCCCGCCCCCGTAGCTCAGTGGACAGAGTGTCGGCCTACGGAGCCGAAGAGCGCAGTTCGAGTCTGCGGGGGGGCGCCATGATAACAGACCTGATGAAGGTCTGTTTTTCGTATCCAAACATCTCCGACGTTGAACC
>DAOTXI010000693.1:0-1733 GCA_034435475.1 Anaerolineales bacterium | reverse complement strand
CTGCAACCCCCGGTCTATATTTATGACACTTCCCCCCCTGTCGCCTTTGCCCTCGGGCGCCCCCTTCAACCGCAATGGGACGTAGCGCCCGGCTATGAAGCCTTCGGTCTGCCCGTTGACCCGCTTCGGCAGGGCGGCTGCCCCGGCGTGACTCCGCGATAGGGTCTCGAAACAAATCCAAACCACCCACCATGAAAAAAACATATCCACCGATTGAACCGTACTTCGACAATATTCATCCCGAACGGGGCCGGGGCAAACTTTTACGTTTTGATTTGCTGGATTTTTTCAGAATTACTTGCCTATTTCAAAATCCGCCGCAAGGTCTTGTTGCGTGTGTTATCGGGGCTGAAGGAAAAGGATTGGGCGCACTCCATCCACGTCGGGTGCGACGGCATCACCGCCGACTAATGCGCCATCTACAGCGGCACGGAATTGGGCGGCTTCTACCTCGCCTGCGACTTGAGCGGCGCCCGATTCAAAACATCCCCTGCGGCTGGCACGAGCAAAGTTAATTTTGGACGGCTCGCCCAAATCGGTGGATATTTCGCCGTTCCGCTTCAGCCGCTTCGCCGAAGGGAAACTGCTCGAAGGAGAGCATGGGCATGGGCATATTTGGAAGTGAAAGAAGCAATCAAAAACGGGACTGCGTGTGGGTGCAGTCCCGTTTTCATTTACCTCTCCGCGAAAATCGAAGAACAACTCGGAAATGAAATGATCGGTCACGCATTCCCCCGCCTTTGCCTCGACCGTCATCTTCCAGAAAAATTCGATGCCGAGAGCCCTATCCCCGGCTGTTTTTTGAAAAGTCACTTTCATTTCAGGCTGCCAAAATGTGAGTGTCTATCTTGAAAGAACGGATGATGCAAATCACCAACAAAAGGCAGAAGGGTTTTTCTATCATCTTTCGACATTACTAGTGAAACGTTTTGAAGACCTTGTTGATTTATTTCCCCGCCTGATGGCGATCATTTCATTCATGCACGGGCAGCAGCACAATGAAGGTCGAGCCGGAGCCGAGTTTGGATTCGACCCAGACGCGCCCCTGGTGACTCTCGACAATGGATTTGACGATTGCCAGCCCCAGCCCCGAGCCTTCCACATCGCCGGGGCGGTTCGAGGCGCGGAAGAATTTTTCGAAGATCCGGCTTTGTTCATCCGGCGGGATGCCCGGTCCGCTGTCTGACACGCGCAGGATGATCTGGTTTTCCTGCATTGAAATGCTGACCTTTACCTCGCTCCCGGCAGGCGAATACTTAATGGCATTGCCGACAAGATTATCAATCATCTGCCGGATGCGAATCGGATTCGCGCGCAGGGGCGTGATGGTCTCGCCCGTCTCGCGCGTCAGGCGGATGTTCTTCTTCCTGATCTGGCTGTCGAACACGGTCAACGAATAATCGAGCACGTTGCGGATGTCGACGAACTCGCGCCGCGTATCGAAACCGGATTCAAGCCGTCCGAGGTCGAGCAATTCATTGACAAGGCTGGTCATATGCTGGACACTGGCTCTTAATCGCCCAAGAAACTCGTGCTGGGACTCATTGAGAGTTCCAACACGCTCGATCAACTCCATATATCCCAGGATGGCGGTTAGCGGCGAGCGCAGGTCGTGCGACACGGTATGGACAAAGTCGCTCTTCAGGCGGTCAATTTCCTTGAGATAGGAGATGTCTTGCATGGTCACGGCGCTGCCGATGCGCGGAAGCGGGGTATATTGGGCATTGTAGACC
>DAOTXI010000692.1:0-6090 GCA_034435475.1 Anaerolineales bacterium | reverse complement strand
TACCTGTTCCTCCACCATCGGCTTTGTTTCACCCTGAGGCTTGTATCTGCATTCATCTAAAGCGGTCAGCGCTTTCGAGCGGATGCTCCCGTTTGGATGGCGGATCAACCCTTCGAGAACATGAATCGCCTCCTCGCTTTTGATGAGCGAACAGGCGCGGATCAACCGCAAATGGATTTTTCGATGCAGGGACGTATTCTTCAAAGATTCAATGATGGCAGGCAAGGCGTAGTCTCTTCCCTCTACAAGCGCATTGAAGGCAAGGCTCCGGGTTTGAGCATCCTCAAGCGATGGGACGATGCCGGGGTAGATTTCCGCAGCCGGTATCTTCGCAGCCGCCCGCAAAGCCGACTTCTTTACCAGAATATTTTCATCATTCAATAACGGAAGGATCACCTGCCATAAAACGGCGTTGCCCACTGTGGCGACCAACTCCGCGGCTTTTATGCGTTGAGATGGATCGGATGAGCCTGCCAGTTTTACAAGGTGATTAAATGCGGCGGATTTTGAATCTGCACCATAGGCGCGTAATAGGCCAATATACGCGCCGCGCCGAGCAGCGGCGTCTTCCTCGTTGGGCAATCTCATCGTTGCGCCAGATTCGTGCCCGAGCACGATCAGGGCGCAAGCCGCTGCCTCTCGAACTGCCGCTTCATTTTCATTCCGCATCTGATTTTGAATGATAGGGATGAGCCGGGTCAGTTTCAGCCTTTCGATGCGTTTGATGGCGTCTTTCCGTACTTCGGGTATGGGTGAGCGCGCGCAAACCGCAAGGTCCTGTGGAAGGGTGCCACTCTCGCCTTTCTCAAGCAGGTCAAGCGCGTAGGATACTTCGGAGGCGTGCGGGCTGTTCAACGCATTCCGGACGATGCTTATACTGGCTTCGTCTGTAAGCAGAATGCCTTTATCGCCGAAACGACGTTTGTGCAGGGCTTCAGTTAATGCATTTGGGTAGGCACGGATGAGCGTGACGCAAATGACGATCCACAAAACCCCGGAGATGAGGTAAATGTAGGTCAGTTGAATGGCATTGAGTTTCAGGGTGGTGTTGAAGAGCAGCAGCAGCCCGCCAGCAAGCCCGATCGCCAGCGGTTGAATGATTCCTTCCGTGATGGTTTGAGCGCGGGCGCGTATCCGTTCGTGGATGGGTTGGTAGAGCAGGTTTTGGGCCGTCTGGTCGAGGGAAAACCCCAGTCCCTCATTGCTGAACTTTCCGGCAACCGCCAGCCAGAAGAGGATGGAGATCATGCCCGGGTCCATTGTGCCGGAAACCGCCAGCGCCGCCATGCAGAGAAATGTCAGCGTGGGAGTGGCCAACAGACCGGCGCGCAGACCAAAGCGGGAAATGATCCGCCCGGTCAGAAACATGTCTGTGATGAAGCCGAGCAGCCCGACCGATCCAAAAAATCCGCCGATGAATCCCGCCATCTCATTTGCGGATGGGTATTGCAGGGCGGCGCGGTCATAGAAAACATTATCGAGAATGAAGTAGGATACCCGCCAGAGCGTGATAAGGATGAAGATGAACGCAATATACCTGATGCGGAAGAGCTGCAGAATGGATGTCTGGTGTTGTTGATCTTCGCCGGTTTCGGGCTGGGTCTGCGTGCCCGGGTTGGCGCGGATGACAACCTGTTGAAGGATGAGCGCGACGAACAAACAGGCGGCAATGACAATGTATAGATTTTCCGTGCCGAGCGCGTTGACCAGCGGTGTGGTGAATGGACCCATGACCACGTATGCCAGCCACGAACCGGCGTTCATAAGACCGAAGATGCGTTTGCCCTGTCGCACATCGAAGATGTTTCCGGCAAGGGTCCAGAAGGCGGTAACGGTGATGTTGACCAGAGTCTGCGACCAGATCGGCAATGCCAGCAAAAGCCACTTGCTTGCAGTGACTGCAAGCCCTGCCCGCAGCGCAATGGTCCCAAGTAAAACGAAGAGCACGCTCAGGATCAAGAACCGCGACAGTGAGGTGCGTTCGGATATTTTCAGGAAGATCGCGGTGATGGACGAGACGATCAACGCAATGCCGAGATAAATGTATGGCATGGCGCTCGCATCCCAAACGGTGAAGAACAGCGCCAGCGAGGCAGATTGCACGAATAGCATCGCCGCGCCCATGAAGAAATACTGGGCGAGCATCAGAAAAACATTCCGCTCTTCGCCCGGGCGGATGTTTAGAATGGTCAGGATGCCGATTTTCATATGCCTGCAAATTTTACCTGTAAACCTGCATCAGGCGGATATAATTCAAATCTTGAGAGTGTCTAAAAGAATGGGCCACGAGAGTCTTTCACCACGGAGATCACAGAGGCCACAGAAATTTTCGAGGGTTTTCTCCGTGGACTCTGCGGTGAAATCTTTTGACAAGCCCACAAAATTAGACCCTCTCCAAATCTTCGAACGGTTGATTGGATACATCACAGGAGAATTTTATGCGTGTCTGTGTGTTGAGTGATGAAGAGATCGAAGATTACAACCCTGCGGCCCTGTTGCAGGGATTCGACTGGGAATTCAAGACTGTTCGCGCGCCGGTCGTTGAGTTTGCAAAAAAACTTCAAAAAGAAAATGCCTACGATGTTTACCTCAATATTTTCGAAGGTGAGGACGAGAACGACCACTCCGGTCTGGATTTTGTGCAGACGCTCGAAGCGCTTAACCTGCCTTTCACCGGCGCGGACTCGAAATTCTATACCCTGACCCGCGAGCAAATGCAGGAGATGGCGAGGCGGGCCGGAATCAACTTTGTGCGCGGGTTTAACGCCCGCAACGAAACAGACTTGAAACAAGCAGAAGTTTTGCGTTATCCCCTGATCGTCAAACACCCCAACAGTTATGCCAGTGCGGGACTGCTTCCCGAATCGCGGGTGGATACGCCGGAGCAACTTCATGCGCAGTTTGTAAGGAATCTAAATGAATTCGGTTCGGCCCGCGTGGAGGAATTCATCGAAGGGCGGGAGGTCACCTGCCTTGTGGTGGATAACCCCGATGATCTCTCCAAACCATTTGCTTATCTGCCTGCCGAGGTCGAATTCCCGGAAGGCGAATCCTTTTTACATGTCGAGGTCAAATGGTTTAACTGGGGTACGTATTTCGTGCCGATGAAGGGTGAAGAGTTGATCCCGGCTGTGCAGGAAGCCTGCGAACGGATGTATCTTGCCTGTGACGGGACAGGGTATGCGCGGATTGATCTTCGCATCCGCCCGGATGGGGAACTGGTAATTCTGGAGATCAACCCCAATTGCGGCATCCTCTATTATGGAGCCGACGACCGCGGTCCCGCCGACCTGCCCATTTCATGGGACCCGGATGGGCATAAGGGGTTTCTGGAGCGCGTACTCCGGTCTGCGATCCTTCGCCATCAAATGAGAAAAGGTTTGTGACTGTTACTTATTCACCTTACGTGATGTCATTCTGACTGCGCCGTGCAGCAGGCGCGCGTGAGCGAGGCAAAGAGTCTCTACAGTTGTCTAAGAGGCTGTTTCTTAAGTACACGGAAGCCACAGATTTGGCGGAATCTTGCGGATAAAACAAAAGGAAAATCTGTGTTTGTCCGTGTAATCCGTGTCCAACAAAAGGCTTAAGAAAGGCTTTGAAAGAACATCTTGACACAATTCCAAACGGCAGGGACGTACATCCCTGCCGTTTGAACGACCTGCCCTCAACAGGTGAGTAGTGACGACTTAAGTCGTCACTACTTATTCTTTAAATACTCATCAATGGCATGACCTGCCTTGCGCCCTGCCACCATGGCAGTGACGACCAGGTCGGGTCCGGTCACGCAGTCGCCGCCGGAGAAGACACCTTCGCGGCTGGTGTCGCCCTTGGCTTTATCCTTGACCGTGATCAGACCCCAGTCGTGAACTTCGAGATCAGACGTGGTCTTGCCGATGATCGGGTCGGGCCAGTAGCCGAGCGCCAGCACTGCCGTATCCGCGGCGACGCTGAAGTTCGAGCCTTCCACCGGTACGGGTTTGCGGCGTCCCTTTTTATCGGGTTCGCCGAGTTTCATTTCAATACATTCCACGGCGGCGAGTTTGCCGTCGGCTCCGGCGATGAACTTCACCGGCTGGGTCAGGAAGCGGTACTTCGCTCCTTCGTCCTTCGCCATCTTGCGGTCTTTCTTTCCGCCGGGCATTTCTTTTTCGGTGCGGCGATACAGACAGGTCACTTCCTCCGCGCCGAGTCTTAATGCCGTGCGCAGGCAGTCGGATGCGGTATCGCCGCCGCCGATCACCACCACGCGCTTGCCAATTTCCAATGGCTTTCGCATCGCCTCGGGGAGTTGCTCGGTGGGGATATTCCCACGGATGAGGAAGTCCGTCGCTTCATAGACTCCGGGGAGGTCGGTTCCGGGGGCGTCTTCCATCTTCGCGTCCACTTCCGAACCGACGCCGATGAAGACAGCGTCGAATCCCTCTTTGAACAAATCGTCAATGGTCTTGTCTTTGCCGATATAGGTATTCGGCACAAATTTCACGCCTGCGCGTTCGAACTCCTCCCATTTTTCCTGCCAGACGTCTTTCGAAAGTTTAAAGTTCGGGATGCCGTACACAAGCAGCCCGCCCGGTTGCGGTTTGGATTCGAAGATGGTGACATCATGACCCTTTTGCAGGAGGATGTCGGCGCACCCCAACCCCGCCGGGCCTGCTCCGATGACTGCAACCTTTTTCCCGCTGGGAATGGTCAACGGAATGACGTAACCCTGGGTGCGGCGTTCGTAATCCACGGTGAAGGCTTCGAGTTCACCGCATAAAACCGGGGTATGGGTCTTGTTCAAAACGCAGGAACCCTGACACAATACCTCGTGCGGACAAACCCGCCCACAGACCTCGGGCAGGGAACTGGTCTTGTGATAGATTGCCGCCGCTTCCACGAACTTCCCCTGTTCGATCAGCCACATGGCGGAGGGGATGTCGTTTGCGGTTGGGCAGGCTACCATGCAGGGAGCCGGGTCCGGGCAATGGATACAGCGGGACGCTTCGACCATGGCGCGTTCCGGGTCGAATTCGATCACCACATCGCTGAAGTCGCAAACACGTTCTTCAGCCGGGCGCAGGTCTAAATCAAAAAAAGGGCGATTTGCCCGTTCTTTGCGATCGATTGCCAAAAATTCACTGGGGACTGCCTGCATGGAAAACTCTCCGGTACTTCTTTTATTAAACGAATAAACGTGGTCTAGACGGATGATAACGAATGAAACTGGATAGACAAAGGCTTAAATGTCACAAATCACTGGGACAATCGTCACGAATTTATTAGACAATTCTTAACACCGCATCTTTAATTGAATTGTACGGCATTTCATGAATTAAAATCGAAATGTAACTTTTTGCACTTTCAATTTGCCTAATTCTACAGGTGTAAACATTCATGCGCCTGTAAAAATGACCGCTCCACTTGAAGATTTTCTGCACAATTAATACACATCCATACGTATATTGTGTGATATACCCAACATGGTTCGCCTTGCGGACCTGCAATGTACCCTTGGAGGAGTTATAGAATGCGTCAATTTTTTTCAAAAATCTCGCGCCGCGCCTGGATCGTCATTGGCGTGGTGGCGGTTGTTCTGTTGGTCGTCGGGTTTTCCATGTCGCGTCAGCCCGAGGAAGCCGTCTTTGAAACCGTCCCCCTCGAAAAAGGAAACCTTGCGGCTTCGGTCGGCGCAACAGGCAGTGTGCGCGCAAACCGCACTGCCGTGCTTACGTGGCAGTCGAATGGAAACGTCGGAGCGGTAAACGCGGCGGTCGGCGATGACGTGACAGGCGGAGAAGTGCTTGCCGAGTTGGACAAAGCCTCGCTCAGCCAGTCCATCATCCTTGCCGAAGCGGACCTGGTCAACGCACAGCAGGCATTGGAGGATTTACTCGAATCCGATACGGCATTGATCGAAGCGCAAAAAGCCGTGGAAAAAGCCGAAGAAGCCTACGAGAAAGCCTACAATTGGCGCATGGAATTGAACGGTAAAATTGACATTAAGGAAGTCTGGTACGACCAGTTCGGTAATTTACAATCGAAGGAATATCGGGGCTACGCCAGCGCTGAAACCATCGCCGATGCCGACCAGGACCTCGCGCTTGCCGA
>DAOTXI010000691.1:0-2324 GCA_034435475.1 Anaerolineales bacterium | reverse complement strand
CTCCTGTGTGGCATCACGCAAGACCCCAAGAGTGGCGTAATGGTCTGACGGGCTGGCGAACATTTCGAGTGCTATCCTACGACTTGGGCAAGGATCACTGTAATATTATCGGGACCTCCGGCAGCATTGGCGGCTTCGACCATGCTCTGGCAGGCGCGATGCAAACTCGACGATTCGTTGATGATGCGGACCACGTCCTTCTCATTGACCACACCCCACAAACCGTCACTGCATATCATCAAATAACCCGGTTGCGGGAAGGGGATGGTGAATATGTCGGCTTCAAGGGCTTCGCCCTGCCCCAGGGCGCGGATGAGGACGTTGCGATGCGGAAAGTTCTCCACCTCATCCTTGCTGAGATGACCGAGTTCTTCAAGGCGTTTTACAAGGGAATGGTCGCGTGTGAGCGCTTCCATCCTGCCGTCGGGGTAAATGGCATAAGCGCGGCTATCGCCAACATGCCCCAGGGTGATCTGCTGTCCGAGCACCAGGGCAGCCGTGATCGTGGTCCCTGAACCGGGCGCCTCGCGCTGGATGTATTGATGCGCCTCCATGATGGCGCTTTCCATCACCTCCTGCAAGGAATCCTGAAGTGATTGTGAAGGCAGTTTGTAAAGATATGAATGGAATTTGTTGATAATGTTTCCACCCACGATGCGGACCGCGGCATTGCTTGCCACTTCGCCAAATTGATGCCCCCCCATCCCATCCGCAACGATATACAGACCAAAGGGCACACTTTCGGAATTTCCGGAAAGCGTTGAGGTCATTGCCAGCAGGCTGTCTTCATTGTGGTCCCGCTGTTTCCCAACGGACTGTCCAACGCTCGCCACTAATTGTCGAATCTCGTAACGCGGCGCCTGACTGGAGATGATGGACTGAATCTGCTGGTCGGTAAGCGGCGCGGTTGTAACAGCATCCGCAGGTCGGTTTGGTTTTGTATCTTCTTTGGAACTAAATAATTTTCTGAAGAAATCAGCCACAAGCTCTCCTTTTAGGCAAATAACGCGTAAACATGGTGGTCGGTCGAGCCGAAATAAACTATATCATCAAAGACAAGCGGCGACCCGGTGATGGCGCTGCCAGTTTCGAATTTCCAGCGCAGTCTGCCCGTGCGGTATTCAAGGCAGTACATATTACCATCCACCGAGCCGATATATAGCGAGTCTTTGTAAACGGCGGGCGAACTGCTCACTTGATTATCGGTTTTGAAGCGCCAGACTTCCTTTGCCGTCCGAACGTCAACGCAATACACAAAACCGTCCGCCGCGCCTATAAAGATGAATTCGTCCGCAATCGCGGGTGAGGATATGGTCCCCTTGCCGAGGCGGAACTTCCAGATCGCCCAGCCGCTTTTTGCGTCGAGGGCATAGAGTGTGCCGTCCAGCGAGGCAGTATAAACCGCCTGCCCCTTGATGATCGGAGATGAGGTCATGGCGCGTTTCGCCTGGAAACGCCACTTCATCGCGCCGCGAAAATCAAGGCTGTAGAAGGAGCCGCTCTCAGTACCAAAGTAGATCATCTCGTTGGCAATCAGCGGCGTGGAGTGGATCGCGCTGTCGGTGGTGAACTTCCAGACCGCCCTGCCGCTGTTGACATTGACCGCGTGCAAGTCGTTATCGTCTGAGCCAAAGAAGATATGTCCATCTGAGATGCGCGGCGAGGAGTAAATGCGATTCTCGGTGTAGTACGTCCACAGGAGTTTTCCCGTTCGCGCGCCGATGACGTGCAGGCGCTGATCTTCCGAACAGAAGAAAATATTATTCTCATAAACGAGCGGACGCGAAACAATACCGCCATCGGTTGGGTACTTCCATTGAAATTTGCCGTCTGCGGCATTCAGCGCGTACAGGTTGTTATCGTAACAGCCGATATATAGTGAGCCCTGGTGCAGGGTTGGCGTGCCGCGAATTTCATCCTCGCATTTGAAATCCCAGATTGGCTTCACCCCGCCGCTGATTGGCACAGGGAGGGCGGCAGATGGCATCTTTGCCAATACCCCGGTCTTCCGCGCCACATTCATAAGCGCGTCTTTCATCGCTGCAGCGCCCTGGAACCGTTCGGCGGGAGTATATTGCAAGGCTGTATGCACAACTGTCTCGAGTTCGATGGAAACATTCGGGTTGATACGGCGGATGGGACGCTCTGCAAACGTAAAAGGCGGCTCAAGTCGCGGATCGCGGCGGGTCAGCGCATGATGCAGGGTTGCCCCGAGGGCGTAGACATCCGCAAGCTGGGTGGCGTCTCCGCGATATTGCTCGGGCGGGGAGTACCCATCGGTCCCAATCATCGTGCCTTTGATTCCGGTCTGGAATGTCTTGGCG
>DAOTXI010000690.1:0-7461 GCA_034435475.1 Anaerolineales bacterium | reverse complement strand
ACATACATACCGCCCCAGATCGAGGCGGCAGTGAGACCGGATATCAACCCTGCAAATAGGTGATGTTTGCGCATAGTCCCCCGATTATATCGAAATTCTAATCTTCAAATCGGGTTTTGCTTCCGCGCAACTTCTTCACCTCGCCCCGCTTCTTTTTCTCTTTTATTCTTTACTCTTTCGACGCTTTCGTCGGCTTTGTCTTGCGGCGCGCCTTGGGCTTTTCGCCTGCTTTGCGAATCAACTCGTAAAACTTTGCAAGCGCATCTTCGCGGTTCGCTTCCTGGGTTCGGAAGCGCTTCGCTTCGAGGATCAAAACGCCCTCAGCATTGACCCGCTTCCCGGCGAGCCGAATCAACCGTCCCTTTAAGTCTGAGCCGAGCGACGGGGAGTTGATCACGTCGAAGCGCAGTTGAACCGCCGTCGCCACTTTATTCACATTCTGTCCCCCCGGTCCTGACGCGCGGATGTATTCGAGTTGAATTTCGTTTTCGAGATTCTTCATTGTCGTTATTATAAAAGAAAACCCCTCTCCTTTTAGGAGAGGGGCAGGGGGAGGGTCTAAAACATCAATGCATTGACCTTGTCAATCATCGCCCTTTCGGGGCGCAGTTCGGTTTCGGTCAGGCGGTTGAGCGGCTTGTCCACCAGGTTGTAGATATCGGTCAGCGCGGGCTTTTCGGTGTTGACGTAGATGATGCCCGTCAGCAGCCAGTTGTTTTGCTGGGCTTCTTCGAGCGCGTGCAAAGCCTGATAACGATTGGTGGGGTCGTACCCTTTTTCAAGATTCTTCAGGATTACTGTCGAACCGTCATGCATGGCGACTTCGCGGATCTCGCCCTCGTTCATTTCCTGTTCGAGCATGATCTCACTGCGGGGCGCAATGTAGGAAATCTCATGCAGGGGCTCCTCGTGGTCCTTGCCCCAGGCATAGGAGTGATAGGCGTTTTCCTGATTGTTGAAGGTCACGCACGGGCTGATGATGTCCAGCACGGCAATGCCCTTGTGGGCGTACGCGGCTTTGATGATTTCCTTCACCTGTTTTGGGTTGCCCGCAAAGGAACGCGCTACAAAGGTGGCGTTCGAGATCAACGCCTCCATGCAGATGTCGACTGGCATGTAGGGGTTGTCGCCCTGTTTCTTGAGATGCAAGCCTTTTTCAGCGGTGGCGGAGAACTGTCCCTTGGTGAGACCGTACACGCCGTTATTTTCCACGATGTAAACCATGTTAACGTTGCGGCGCATGGCGTGTTTGAACTGCCCCATGCCGATGATGGCGCTGTCGCCGTCGCCGGAAACGCCGACGCCCTTCATGCGCGCGTCGCCGAACAACGCGCCGGTGGCAATGGACGGCATTCGTCCGTGCAGCGAGTTGAAGCCGAAACTACGGTTCATGAAATACGTGGGCGATTTGGACGAACAGCCGATGCCGCTGAACTTGATTACATCCTCGGGCAGGACGCTCATTTCATATAAGGCGGAGACGATCTGGTTCGAGATCGAGTTGTGCCCGCAGCCCTGGCAAAGCGTGCTGGGGAAGCCGCGGTAATCGTTCTTTGTCAAGCCGACAGCATTCGCGTTCGCGGGCGCGCCAGCCATGGGAAGAGTTTCAGTCATTGTGATTTCTCCTTATTTCTTCTTCGACTTACCAGCCGATTTTTTCGCGGATGACTTGCCCGCCTCTTTCTTGACCTTGGGCTTGACCGCCGCTTTGGAAGCGGTTTTTCTGGCTGAAGCCTTTTTCTGCTTTTCGCCCTCCGCTTTCTGCTCGCTGTATTTCTCCAGAATCCCCTCCCGAACCCACTTCGCCGCCGCAGGCAAACCGTCGTGATAGGCAACCGCCTTGAATCTGGTTGCATACTGCGGGTATTCCGTGTAAAGGATCTGAAGCATCTGGCTGTCACGGTTCATTTCCACCACGAAGATCTGGTCGTGACGTTTGATGAACTCATCCACTTCTTTTGTGAAAGGAACAGCCCGCACACGCAGGAATTCGGATTGAATGCCGTTCTCTTGTTCCAATTGTTCCTGTGCCTCAAAAATGGCATTCTCTGTGGACCCATAGGCAATGATGCCGACAGAGGCTTTTGGGTTGCCATGCAGCACCGGGACGGGGACATATTCCTTTGCGGTGATCTGCTTGCGCCCAAGCCGTTCCATGTTCTTGATATAAACGCCGGAATCTTCCGTGTACTTGGCGTATTCGTCGTGACCCGTTCCGCGTGTGAAGTAGGAACTCAGCGGATGCTTGTTGCCCGGTATGGTGCGGAAGGTCAGCGCATCGCCGTCCTTGTCGAGATAACGACCCCAATTGCCCTTGATTTCCTCCAAATCTTTTTCCCACAGCACCTTGCCGCGGTCCATCGCCGTTTCAGGGTAATCGAAGGGTTTGCTCATCCATTGGTTCATGCCCATGTCGAGATCGCTCAAGACGAAGACCGGGGTTTGCAGGCGTTCTGCAACGTCAAAGGCTTTCCAGCCGAATTCAAAACATTCATACACATCGCCGGGCAGTAGGATCACAGAGTGAGAGGCTCCATGACCGATGAAGTAAGTAAAGGACAGATCGCCTTGCGATGTACGTGTAGGCAAACACGTGGAGGGACCAATGCGCTGAACATCCCAAATAACGACCGGCACTTCAGCATAATATGCCAGCCCGGCGAATTCGGTCATCAGCGAAAGACCGGGTCCGGAGGTGGAGGTCATGGCTCGCAGACCCGCCCATCCTGCGCCGATCGCCATACCCAGCGCGGCGAGTTCGTCCTCCGCTTGAACGACGGCGTAGGTATGTTTGCCGTCTTCGCGTTTGCGCAGGACAGGCAAGTAATCGTTCAGGGCTTCTGCAAGCGATGTGGCGGGGGTGATCGGATACCAGCCTGCAAACTGAACCCCGCCGAAGATAGAACCGAGTGCGGCGGCAGTGTTCCCATCCGCCATGATCATGCCTTCGGTCTTATCCATCGCCTCCAAATGAAAGGGGTCCTTCTTTTCGAGATTTGCCTTTGCCCAATCTGCCCCGGCTTTCAGGGCGTTGAAGTTCATCTCGATCGGTTTTTGCTTGCCTTTGAAATGAAAGTTCAATGCGGCGTGGATTTTGTCGATGTCCATGCCGATGATCTGGGCGAGCACACCTACATAGACCATGTTGCCGACCAGGTCGCGGAAATCAGTTGGTACGTTCGGATCGTTCTTGACGATGGTCTTGATCGGCATCGGGTAGGAAGTGATGTCATCACGGGTGATGGGCTGGCGGATATCGTCGGCGTAGAAAAAGGCTCCGCCTGGCGTAACCGATGCGAGATCGCGCGCGAACGAATCGGGGTTCATCGCAATGACGATTTCATTGGTCTCAGTGCGCCCGACGAATCCATCCTTGTTTACGCGGATGGTGTACCAGGTGGGCAGCCCCTGAATATTGGAGGGAAACAGGTTCTTGCCCGAAACAGGAATGCCCATCTTGAAGATTGCTCTCAAAATGGTGTTGTTGGCGGTTGAACTGCCGGAGCCGTTTTTTGTGCCAACCGTGATCGAAAAATCGTTCACTATCTTAGTCATGGAACTCCTCGTAAAAGTACGTCATTGCGAGGCGACAGCCGAAGCAATCTCCTGCCATGACGAAAATTGACCTACGGACGATGATATAAAAGGTCGGTATGGCGCACAAGCGCTTCATATCCGACCTTGTACTTCCCATTGCAAATTGATTCGACCATCTTTTGATGGTAGCCCCAGACTTCCTTTAGATACTCGTATCCGCCCGCAAAGACGTTCAAGCCGACGGCTTCGTATGCTTCCCAATAAGCTTCCAACACCCCAACCACAAAGGGATTATCAAGGCGGCTGAAGATGGTCAGGTGGAGTTTGCGATGCTCTTCGTGTGGGACCTGCACCGGCGTGCCGCGGATCTTCTCCCAGGCGCGGGCGACGATGGCGTCCAGTTGGGTTTTGTCGTCTGTGGTGAGGAGGCGGACTGCTTCATCCCAATACGCAGCTTCGAGATGGTTGCGCATCTCGGCAAATTTTCGGAAGTGCTCGTCGTTGAGCGCGAGGGCATACCCCAAACTCTGGCGGACTGCGGGCGTGAATGAATAGGCAAGACGGCGCGTGCCCGTCTTCTGGCGGACTTCCACAACGCCAAGCGCGCGAGCCACTTCAAGTTGTTCGCGCAGGGATGCCAGGCTGATATTCAGTTCACGGCTGAGATCGTTTAATGAGGGCAGTTTGTCATCCGCTTCGGGGTGCGAAGCCAGATAACGCAGGAATTCGGATATATTGGGGGAGGGGCGTTCTCGAAGCATATATACGATTAATCCGATTAATCGTATTTTACGACTGTAGTTTGGTTAGGTCAAGGTTTTTTTTGGCTAAGAACTCACCTTATGATATTTTGCGTAGCGACAACCCGCCCATGCTTGGCAGGACTTTTATTCTCAAAGGGAGGGTTGTCCTGGCGGCAGAGCGACTACTACACTCTTGATGATTTTTGAGTCCGGACATCCCTGCGAAGACGGTATAATGCCGGAGAAATATCAATTTACCACGGAGGCAGAGTTATGAGTCTATTTTCAATCCTTGTATGGGTCGTCTTCGGCGCATTGGCAGGCTGGATCGCCAGCATGATCATGAAGACTGACCGCCAGATGGGCGGGCTTGCCAACATCCTCGTCGGCATAGCCGGGGCATTCATCGGCGGCTTTATCATGGAGAATTTTTTTGGGCAGCCCGGCGTAACCGGCTTCAACTTTTAGAGTTTTCTGGTTGCCATTGGCGGCGCGGTGATCCTGATCTGGATTGTCGGCTTGCTGCGCGGCGGCAGGCGCAGGCGGAGATAGTTGGAAGGTGGAAAGTCCCTGTCATATGACAGGGACTTTTTTATAATGGCGGCAGGATTTTCCCGACCACTTCGCCAAAGCCAATTCGATAACCGTCTCCCTGACAATACCCTTTCATTGTTATCGTATCGCCATCCTGTAAAAACGTCCGCGTTTCGCCATCAGGCAATTGAATTGGTCTTTCGCCGCGCCAGGTCAACTCCAATAGTGAGCCGCAACTATCTTCGGTCGGTCCGCTGATGGTCCCCGTGCCGCACAAATCGCCGACGCGCATGTTACAACCCGTAACAGTGTGATGCGAAAGCATTTGGTCAATACTCCAATACAAATATTTCATATTCGAGCGGCTGATGGTTTGCGGTTTATCCATGCGGGCAGATTGCAGAGTCACTTCGAGTGTAATATCAATTCCACTTGCAGAATCAGACCGAAGGTAGGGAAGAGGCGCGGGGTCTTGCCCGGGCAGGGGAACGCGGAACGGCTCCAGCGCATCCATCGTCACCACCCAGGGCGAGATCGAAGTTGCAAAATTTTTGGCGAGGAAGGGTCCCAGCGGCTGATACTCCCAGGCTTGAATGTCGCGCGCGCTCCAATCGTTCAATAAAACCATTCCAAAAATATGGTCGCGCGCATCGTCAATCGAAATCGGTCTGCCCAACTCATTTCCCACTCCCACAAAAAAGCCCATCTCCAATTCAAAATCCAACTGGCGCGATGCGACAAATTCCGGCGGCGCGTCTTTGGGTTTCACCTGCCCGCGCGGGCGAATCACATCTGTGCCCGAAACCACCACCGAACTCGCGCGCCCATGATACCCCACCGGCAGATGAAGCCAGTTCGGCATGAGCGCATTTTCTTTTCCGCGAAACATGATGCCGACATTCGTGGCATGTTCCCTTGATGCGTAAAAATCAGTGTAATCTCCGATGTTGACCGGAAGATGCATTTGAATTTGATTCACAGGACTCAGCGCCTCTCTCTTAAGGGACGCCTGCTCCTCCCCAAGAAGCCTGGTCAAACGCTGACGGATCGTCTGCCATGTCTCGCGCCCCGATGCCATGAACCGGTTGAGGGATGAGTCGGCGAAGAAGCCGCGCTTGATTCCAAATAATCCGTCATCATCGAGCAAGGATAGATCCACGATGACATCGCCCAACCGCGTCCCCACGCGCGGGTTTGGGTTGGCTTGTGTGGAAAAAATCCCATACGGCAGGTTTTGAATTGGAAAATCGGAATCGGGGGAAACTTCGATAAAAGACATATAGTCACCTGATCAAGAATGTAGGTCACGTTTGCAACGTGACCGTCACACCTGCAACGGATTGGTCACGCTTTCAGCGTGACCTACAATAGACTCAAATTTCGCAAGTCTTCACGCGGTTCGTCGAAACTGCAACTGCCAAAGGAGGTGGCGAACAGCCGAGCCCTGGCAATCTCCGAAGCCGCTGCGCGTAAACCCTTCCACTCAAAGCCGTTCGAGTCGAAGACGAAATTGGATGGGTCTTCATCTTCGAGCATGGACTGTATCTGCTCCCGCGAAATTCCATTTGCAAACGTCAATACACCAGCCGCGAAAACGTTCAGGAAGCCGTGCATTTTTGTCTTCACGCTTTCATTGTAATGCCGGATGGGATGGTGCAATCCCGCTGTGCATTTCAGGGGAATGCCTGCTTCCCTGGTTTCGAGCATCGTCCATGCAACCTGTTCGGGCGATGGAAACGCCTCAGGGGTCACGCCGCCGGTGCGAAGTTTGAAGCCAACGTGTTTATCCTTTACTTTTCGCAAAGCCCTCAATAACTTTTTAGCGCGGTCTCCCCATCCTTCGCCAAACGGCGCTTCGAAATAGACCGTAATTCCGTTTTTATTCAGCAGGTCAGCGGCGCGGGTCACGCAATCATTCGCAGTGAACTTATCCACAAGGGCTGAGGCGGGCAGGGAAACTTCAAACATATCCACATTGGCGGGCGCTCCGCGCGACTCTCGAAAGGAGAGCATATCGGCAATGTCGAGGCGGATGGTTTCTAAAAACTCATCCATGTCTTTGCCGCCGCGTCCCAGAGCAGTAAAGGAAAGGTCTTCGGTGAAAGCAGGCAGTTCCGCAAGCCTTTTCGCAGGAATCACAAAGCGCGACAACATCCACGCCTCCGGGCTGGATTGATATGCCCGAAAATTGCCGAAGGCTTCATCCAGAGGCAGGTTGGTGGGCGGGTACATCCCTGCATAGTCAATGATCTGGGTCATGAAAACTCTAAACGATTGTGCCGGATTCATCATGGGCGCAATTATATCGGTAAAAATATGTGTAAAATTACCCCGCCATGCCTTCCCTCATCATCCTGACCAAGGATTCGCAACTTTACCGTAAAATCATCGAATCTGCAAAATTAACGGGGCTTATTCTTGAAGAGAAACCGTCGCCCGCCTGTGAAATCGTCATGGGATCGCCGCTCATGATCCGCGATGCGCTTTCAGAGTTGCCGAATCTCAAATGGGCGCAATCCACCTGGGCGGGGGTCGAACCGCTGCTCGATCCATCTCTGCGAAGAAATTATATCCTTACCAATGCGCGCGGCGTGTTCGGGCAGTTGATGTCCGAGTTCGTCCTTGCCTATCTGCTCGCGCATGAACG
>DAOTXI010000689.1:0-1816 GCA_034435475.1 Anaerolineales bacterium | reverse complement strand
TGGGGATATTCTAAATTCTTATATATCTCTAATCCCCCATTTCTTGACGAAAACTTAACTCAGGCATAAAGTTAAGCCCGCTTAACTAAAAAGAAGGCTTATTTATGTCCAGACCCTCCCCTTTTACCCAATCCCTGCGTTCATGGATGGATGCATTCATGCACCGCTCGATGCGCGGCTGGACGCACTTCGCCAAGTCCACAGGGCTTTCGATGCCGCAATTCAGCATATTGATGCAGCTGCATCACAAAGGCATCTGCGGCATGTCGGAGATCAGTGAACGCTTCGACATCACCAACGCGGCGGCGAGTCAACTGGCAGAAAAACTTGTACAAAGCGGTTACATTGAACGCGCCGAAGATCCAAATGACCGCCGCGCAAAAATGTTGCAACTCACCCCCAAAGGCAGGGGGTTGATCGAAGCCGGAAAGACCGAGCGTTACCGCTGGATGGATGAACTTGCCTCCAAACTCTCGGCGGAAGAAAAACTCAAAGTAGCCGAAACGCTCAACATCCTGACCGAGGCGGCGAAGCAGTTGGAAGAAAAAGCATAAAGTCTCGCCGTCTTCTCCAAATTTTCTACACAATGATTTGATACAAAATGCAATGTCATTCTGAGCGAAGCGAATAATCTCTACGATAATCTCAGAGACCCTTCGTGACGCTTAAGGCGCCACTCAGGGTGACACGAAGGAGCTACCCTTTATATGATGAAATTAATGAAGTTCGTTAAACCCTATCGCTGGATGCTCGCGCTTTCCATCACGCTGATCTTCGCGCAGGCGAACCTCGACCTTGCCCTGCCCGATTATCTTTCGCGCATCGTCAACACCGGCATTCAACAAGGCGGCGTGCAAGATGCCATGCCTGAAGCCATCCGCGCCAGTGAGATGGATAAAGTCGTCATCTTTTTGAGCGCAGAAAATAAAGAGGACGTGCTCGCCTCTTACTCGCTCGTCACTGATTCTTCTCCCAATTATGATTCTTATCTGGAGCAGTATCCCACTCTCGAAACCGAACCCATCTACGTGTTGAACGACATCGCGCAGAGTGAAGTGGATCGCCTCAACCCGATCATGGCAAAAGCCCTGCTGACGGTCTCCGGCATTGAGCAAGCCATGCAAGACCCCGCAGCCGCCGCGCAAATGGGATTCGACACCAGCCGACTTTTGCCTGGTGTGGACGTGTTCACCATGCTGGCGAAACTACCCGCCGACCAACTGACCCAACTCACCGACTCGGTGGATGAAAAATTCTCCGCGCTCGGCGAAACGATGATCGTACAGGCAGGCGTGAACGTGGTGCGCGAGGAATATGAAGCCCTCGGCATGGACACCGAAAAAATCCAGAACAATTACATCCTCACCGCTGGGGCATGGATGATTGGGTTGACCCTGCTCTCCGGCGTGGCGACCATCATCGTTGGCTATCTCTCTGCAAAAATTGCCGCAGGAATGGCGCGTGATATCCGCCGTGATGTCTTTCAGCATGTCGAAAGTTTCTCCAGCGCCGAATTCGACAAATTCTCGACCGCATCACTCATCACCCGCACCACCAACGATGTGACTCAGATCCAAATGGTGAGCATGTTGATGATTCGCATGATGTTCTACGCGCCGCTGATGGGCGTGGGCGGCATTATCAAAGTCATCAGCAATGAATCCCCGCTGGCATGGATCATTGGCGTGGCGGTCTTTATGCTGGTGAGCCTTATCGCCATCATCTTCTCGATTTCACTGCCCAAGTTCAAGATGATCCAGTCTCTCACCGACCGCATCAACCTGGTTGCCCGCGAAAACCTGACCGGTATGATGGT
>DAOTXI010000688.1:0-2904 GCA_034435475.1 Anaerolineales bacterium | reverse complement strand
GTTTGGCGGTTTCGCGCAAGGCATCCGGCACAGCGGGGCTGACCCATAGCGCGTCGGGCATCGGTGTTTGCGTGGCGGTTGGAGGAATGGCAACTGTCGCTGTCGGCGCGGCGGGCGTGGAGGAAGCGCACGCGGTGAGAAATATCGAAAGGAGAAGGAGGATGGAGATTTTTTTCATTCGTCTTTCAAAAGAAAAGTACGAAGCGGAACGCCTCGTACTTGTGCTTATATGTGTAGTGACGACTTAAGCCATCACTACTTTTGCCAGCGTATAAGATTTGAGCGCGTCTTCATCAACCGTGACTCCCAAGCCGGGTTTGTTCGGCACGTCAATGGTCGAGTCGGCGTTGAGGGTAAAGCGTTCATGCGTGATGTCGCGGGTGTAATAGCGATCCGAGGCGGAGACATCGCCGGGCAGGATGAAGTTGGGAAGCGATGCCAAAGCCAAATTCGAGGAGCGACCGATTCCCGTTTCGAGCATCCCGCCGCACCAGACGGGCATGTTGTGCGATTGCGCGAGGTCGTGGGTCTGAATTCCCTGGCTCAAACCGCCCAGCCGCGCCGGTTTGATGTTGATGATCTTGCAGGCATTCATTTCGATTGCGTAACGCGCGTGACGCGGCGAGACAATGCTTTCATCAAGACAGACCGGGGTGTTGAACTTTTTCTGGAATTTGTGATGATCCCAGATATCGTCTTCAAAGAGCGGCTGTTCGATGAGCAAAAGATTCAAATCGTCCAATGGCTTGAGCGAGTCGGCATCATCCATCGAATAAGCGGAGTTGGCGTCCACTTGCAGGCGCATGGACGGAAAGGCTTCGCGGACGGCTTGGGCAAACGCGACATCCTTGCCGGGTTTGATCTTGAGTTTGACGCGGGCATAGCCGCTGTTGATGAAGTTGGCAACTGTCTCGACAAGTTTCTGCGGCGCTTCTTGAATCCCAACCGAAACGCCGACTTCGACTTTATCGCGCACCCCGCCGAATAATTGTTTCAGCGATTTGCCTTCGCGCTTGCCGATCAAATCCCACAACGCCATCTCGACGCCCGCCTTGGCAAGGTGATGCCCGCGGATGCTTTCCATGCGCGCCTGAAAATCGAGCGCGTCTTTTATGTCTTTTCCAAGGATCAGCGGAATGATGAAATCCTTGAGAGTGGGCATGGCGGTGCCGGTCGTTTCGTAACTATAACCGGGGTTGTACGAGGCGACGCACTCGCCCCAGCCGACAAGACCTTCAGAATGGATTTCGACGATGATACACTCGCGCTCTGTCTCACGTCCAAACGACGTTTCGAACGGGGCGACCAGAGGCATGGAGATGTGGTGGAGGGTGATGGATTCTATTTTCATGGTGATTTTTGTAGGACATGGTTATGGTTTTTAACAAAATAATCTCGTAATATTGCGTAGGGCGCGTTCTCTTACGCGCCCGTTGGCGTTAGAGAACGCCAACTACACGATTACGGTATTTATTTGTAAAACTTCATCACCTTGTCTGTTACAAGAGCAAACTGAAGTTTGCCATACTCATTGCCCTTCGTCTGTGATCTTGATCCCACGCAGGGCATCGTCGAGGCTGGTGGCTTCGAGACGCACGCCGGGGGCGGGTGTCCCGCAAAACGGGCAGATATTCCACGGCAGTTCCATCAACTTGGAACAGTTGTGGCAGGATTTCTTCAATTTGGTATGACAGTTTGGGCAGACCTGCCAATCCTCTTTCACGCGGCGTTCACAACCCGGGCAGAGCGGAAGATCTTCCAGCGCCTGGAGCAGGGCTTCTTCTTCCAATGTACGTTGATATTCCTCTTCCAAGGTGCGCGGCGGGCGGAGGATGAGATAGACCAGCACGGCGGGCATGTTCAATACAGCCACAAGCAATGCGTATAGAGTCTGCACCAACGGGTCGCGCGCGCGGGCGCGGATGTCGCGGTATGTCCATACGACGAGGCTGATCCACAAAGCCACAAGGAATGCGCCTGCAAAGGCGGTCAACACGAGGGTGAGGTTGGCAAGAAAAACGGGATCAAAGGTCATGAGAACTCCGGGGTGGGTTCATTGTAATGCATAGCGCGGTTGTAACGCAAAACTTTTTCCGGGCACGCCGAAAAATTCAGTTTGCGCCCTAGCGGTGAACCTTGCCATACCTGCGGGTTAGGGCGTGACGAACTCGAAGCGCCATTCCGTCCCTTCGGTAAATTTGCGGGAGGTGACGCCCATAATCTGATAGAAGGTCTGCCCGGGGCGGAGGTAGATCGGCGTTCCGTCGGGATGGGTGAGGATGATGGGCTGGTCAATGGCGGTGCGGTTCCATCGGGCGGGGATGGCAAGCCCGTCGCGGAAGACATAGGCGTCGCCATAATCGAACAATTGCGGGTTATAAACTTCATCCTGCGCCTGATTCTGATTTGTGAAAATGTACGGTACGAAAAGAACGACCACATTCTCCATGCTGACGGGTTCCCGGGTGAGATCGTCGAACAGTTGGTCATAGACTTCGACTTTGCGGTTTATCAAGTCCTTGCTTTCCTGGTAGCGGAAATAGGTGTGGGTATCAGGCTCATAAGCCCAATACCCATAGTTCACCGGGGAGTAAAAGTTGTAGATTTTGGTAACGATGGTCGGAGCCTGCGGTAATTCTTCAGAAAAGAACCCGCCACGAATCGTCTGCGGGCTGTTATCCCAGCCCTTCTTTTGGGTACACGCCGCCCACTTCGAGGCATTGAAAAATACGTTGTTGTATCCTTCGCGCTTATACGGACCGATGAAGTAAGGCGGGCAATTCCCAAACCCGACTGTCACAAAAAATGGGTCAACATCAAGCGAGTGGAAATAGGCCAGTTCGCGGGGGTCGGCGCCTTTGAACAACAAGTAGGAATGATACATTCGCACGAGATGCTCGTCGA
>DAOTXI010000687.1:0-1630 GCA_034435475.1 Anaerolineales bacterium | reverse complement strand
CCTCGACCGCATCCACCATGGCAAGGATGTTCTCCGGGGGGACGTCTGCCATCACAGTATGGACAGCGGCGACCATGTACCCGCCTCCCTCCCCGAGGATGCCGATATTACGCTTCACTTCGGCGCGGACATCGTCTGGCGTACCAAAGGGCAGGGTGTTCGAGGTATCTATCGCGCCGCAGAAAACAAGTTGTTTGCCATATTGCTTTTTGAGTTGTTCGAGGTTGGACATCTTCCCGGCGGAAGATTGAATGGGGTTGAGGATATCAATGCCCATTTCGATGAAATCCGGGAGCAGGTCCCAGACATCGCCGTCGGTGTGGAAGAATACTTTTGCCTTCGTCCGCGATTTGATGAAGGAGAGGTAATCGGCGTGGATGGGCTTGACCAGTTTGCGGTACATCTTCGGCGAGAGCATGAGGCTGGTCTTCATCCCCAAATCATCGCCGATTTTGATGATGTCTATCACGTCGCCGCATTCGTCGAGGAAATGTCCCATGAGGGTTTTGCAAAGTTCGGCGGTTTTTTGTAACAGGGCAACCGTAAAATCGGGATACCTGCCCATGTTGTAATAGAAGTGATCCATGCGCTGCATTTCATATCCGCGTTCGACGGGGAATGCCAGCCAGGGCGTGCCCATGATGGCGTATTTGTTATCCTCGTGAAGTTTCCGCGCCCTCTCGCGGACATGCGCCACGCGGGTCGGGTCGTTCATGTCGGGCCAGGGATATTTTTCGAGGTCTTCGATGGAGTGAGTCTCTGCCAGCGGGTGAAAATGCGGGAACCAGGAGTCCTCGGCGGCTTTAATCACGCCGGAGCCCCAGGAGTTGTAATACATGGAGCCGGGTTCGCGGTTTGCATTCTTCTCGATGATGTGCCGGGGTTCGCGGTCCCATACTCCGCGCACGTCGGCGTGGAGGCGTTCAAGGACTTCTTCATCCACGAGAGATGCGCCCAGTTCCGGGAAATCATAGATATAACGGTCGGGCGACTCGACGCCGAGAAGTTTTTTCAACCTGCGATAAGCGACCATATTGATGCCGGTGGCATTGCTCGCGCCGATGACGATCGGCACGCGGTCGGGGACTTCGTGGTTGATGGTGGCGATTACACGTTCGCGGGATGTGAGAGTCATTTTATGTGCCGCGACATTAATGTCGCGCTACTCCTTGGTTGGCGACGGCGGCGGCTTTTTTGGCGGCTTCTTCGGGGTCGCCGAGATAATAATTTTTGATGGGTTTCAAGTCTTTATCAAGTTCGTAGACCAAAGGCAAGCCGGTCGGGATGTTCAACTCGGTAATCTCGGATTCGGAAATGTTGTCGAGATACTTCACTAATGCTCGGATGGAATTTCCATGCGCCACAACGAGCAGGCGTTTGCCAGATTGAATCTCAGGCGCGAGGGTGGCGTTCCAATAGGGCAGAACCCGCTCTAGCGTAATCTTAAGCGACTCGGTGGCTGGCAGCTGTTCGGGAGTCAGCGAGGCGTAGCGGCGGTCAAACTTCGGGTGACGCTCATCGCTCAAGTCCAAGGCTGGAGGCGGCACATCGTATGAACGCCGCCATACTTTCACCTGATCTTCACCATATTGCTTGGCAGTTTCAGCTTTATTCAAACCTTGTAAAGCGC
>DAOTXI010000686.1:0-5961 GCA_034435475.1 Anaerolineales bacterium | reverse complement strand
GCCACAGAGCGCACAGAGGGCTCTGAGATTTTATATAACAAACCGTTTGATGCCGTCTTTGAGTAGTTTGGAATTGAAGTTGATCAACAAGCCAACCTTGATTCTCGCGAGTTTCATGTAAGAAAGAATCTGGGCTTCAAATACCGGGTCGTGCCGTTCCACACTTTTCAATTCCAGAATAACCTGCTCCTCCACCAACAAATCAATGAAATAATCTCCGATCGAATTACCTTTATATTCAACAGGAATTTGAACGTTCTTCCTTGCCTTTAGTCCATTGAGTCCTAACTCAATAAGTAACGCTTCCCGGTAAAGTTTTTCCAATAAGCCGGGACCTAGAGTTTTATGTACTTCAATTGCGCAGGCGATTATACGGCGTGTCAATGGATCATCCGCCTTGGCAGCACTAGCCGTTTTTTTAAAGTCAGCCATCTCTCAATTTCTCAATATCTCTGTGCTCTCTGTGGCTTCCACTAACCGCCACCCACCCGGCGGACGATATGGAAATGGAAATATCCCGGGATGAAATAACTCAACGAATAATCCACCGGCTTGGCTTCGGCGTTGAACAACTGGGCGTGGAAGTGGAGCAGAACGTCGCCGCGTTGGATCTCCAACGGCTTCGCCACATCCGCCGTTGCGCCGATGGCAGAGATGTCGGCGCGGGAGGATGTCAACGGGTCGCCGCGCTCAATCAAATAGTCCAGCACTGAGCCGTGAAAATCAGCGGGCAAATCCCTGGGATGAAGAAACTCCTCGGGCAGGATATCCACCAGATAAGCAACAGGGCGACTCTCCGCGCGGATGACGCGACGTACGCGGGTGAGTTTTGCGCCTTTGTTCAGGTTCAAAGCCTCTGCTGTTTCATCGTCTGCTGTGATGGATTCGACCGCCAGATCGCTGACCGACATCTCCAGCCCCATGCGGTTCGCGATGGTATCGAGACTTTCCAACACTTCGAGACCGCTTTCCAACGCCTGGACTTTTCCAACTACAAAAGTCCCAGAACCCTGTCTGCGACGAATGAGTCCCTGCGTTTCAAAGGAACGCATCGCTTCGCGCAAGGTCGCGCGTGAAACGCCAAGTTGTTTTGCCAGGTCCGGCTCGGAGGGCAGGCGTTGACCGGCGGGGGTTTTATTGATCAACGTGGCAAGGTCTGCCTGTAATCGCTGAAACGGGAAGTTAGCCATGGGTTCTCTTTTCGCAGCCGCAGAAGGGCAGGATAATTCTCAAGCCTCAGTAAATTCTGCGGCGATCAATCAATCTTCCAATACCGGCACGAAATCGAACTTCGTCACATCCACCAGACCCTTATCAGAAATTCTCAATTCAGGAATCACGACCAGCGCCAGCAAACTCAATTGCATGTTCGGGTTGTTTAATTCGCTGCCGCACATCTTGAAGCCTTCGAGCACGGTCGCGGCTTTCTTCGCCACCACATCGGCACGCTCGTTGGACATCAAACCCGCAATCGGAAACTCGACCTTGCCGATCACTTTACCGTCCATCACGACAATCTGACCGCCGCCGCAATCCGCCAATTCATTCGCGGCAATCGCCATGCTGGCGTCGTCGTTGCCGACCACGATCATGTGATGGCTGTCGTGCGCAACGGTCGAACCGATGGCGCATTTGCGGGTGAATTCAAACCCGCTGACCAAGCCCACAACCACTTTACCTGTCGCCTTATGCCGTTCGACCAAAGCGATCTTTGCGATGTCGAGCTTCATGTCTGATTTGACTTCGCCATCCTCGGCTTTGACCTTCATCTTTAGATGACGAGTCGGCGCCTGGTTCTCGATCACCCCGATGACATGCGCCTCGACCTCCGCCCCGTCTTTGGCTCTCGTCCGAAGGACAAAATCCGCCGCTGTGAGTTTTCTCTTCATCTTCACAGACTTGGTCGCCCATTGCGGATATTTCACCACCGGCAACTTGACCTGCCATTCACCGTTCTCAGCAATGACCTGTCCTTTTGCGATGACCAGATCGGCTTTGAAATTCATCAGGTCTTCGACCAGCAAAATATCTGCCCACCTGCCCGGAGCGATCATGCCCATCTCTTTGCTCACGCCAAAGTGCTCGGCGGTGTTGATGGTCATCATCTGAATCGCGGTCATCGGGTTGAGTCCCTCGCTGATCGCGTGACGCAGGACCCGGTCCATGTGACCCTCCTCGGTCAGGGTTGCGGCGTGCGAGTCATCGGTGACGAGGAGGAAGCGGCGTGAATCCAATTTCTTTTCGGTAATGGCTTTGACCTGAGCCGCCACATCATGCCACGCGGACCCATAACGCAGCATCGCCTTCAAGCCTTGCCGGACTCTAGCAATCGCATCTTCCATGCGTGTGCCTTCGTGGTCATCCTCCGCGCCGCCAGCGACGTAACCGTGGAAAGGCAAGCCAAGATCAGGCGAGGCGTAATGACCGCCGATGGTCTTGCCAGCCGCATGGGTCGCGGACATTTCATCGAGCATCTTCTTGTCGCTCATAAATACACCGGGGAAGTTCATCATTTCGCCCAAGCCGATGATGCCTTTCCATTTCATGGCAGTGGCAACTTCTTTCGGCCCGATGGAAGAGCCGGGAGTTTCGAGTCCCGGAGCGGATGGCACGCACGAAGGCATCTGCACCCAGACGTGGATCGGTTGTTTCTGCGCTTCATCCACCATCAACTTCACGCCTTTAAGACCGAAGATATTTGCGATCTCGTGCGGGTCAATGAACATACCGGTCGTGCCGCGCACTGCCACCGCGCGGACAAATTCCGTCACCGTGACCATGCCCGACTCGACATGCATGTGACCGTCCATCAAACCGGGGACAAGGTATTTTCCTTTGGCATCGATCACTTTGGTCTTCTTGCCAATCGCGTGGCTGGCATCGCGCCCCACAAAAGCGATGCGTCCCTGCACCACAGCAATATCAATGTTCGGGATGATCTCACCTGACTGCACACTGACCCATTTGCCGTTTTTGACAACAAGGTCGGCATGAGCTCGCCCCATGGCAACATCAACAAGAGCCGTAGTAAGTTTGGTGGAAGGTGTCATAACATCTCCTGAACGAATCAATTGCCAACTCGCTGGTTATATCGTTCCAACAAATAATCATATTGACCAGTATTGAACTTCCATATCTCGGTCACGCGGTTCCAGTCGTTCAATGGACCAGCAACAACAACTTGCAGTTTGTCATAGTACAAGGCAAGATCTGGGTCTGTGATCTGGTTTTCGCCCATTCCCAGGGTTTCAAGATAGCCATCCGGGATTTCCCGCTCAAAGTGCCCGATTTCCCATTCCGAAACCGGCAGCCGTGCCAGCAGCGGATCGGATAAAGCATACGAATCGATGACGAAAACGTTTGGTCCTTTTTTATAGCCGGGCTTGCCGAGCGCTTCGGCAACATACACTTCTTTAAAACCGGCAAAACGCCATTGGTTTCCCGCAAATTTTGATCCCCATTCGTATTCACGAAACCCGTTTTCGACCAGGCTGTTGAATTGACCCTTGCGCTCGTTGCCAAAATATTCCAACCGCTGATCCGAAATGGCATTGCGGTCAGAGATGGGATAGCCCGGCAGGTAAGCGACAAGATTGGAAGACCAAAGCGGCGAACGAATAGAAAAAACACCCAACAAAATCACAGCCGCCAAAGCAACCATTTGCAATCTACGCGTTGTAAGCTGGCGAGAAACGACCGCTACAGATACCAGCAAGGGTGCAGAGAAAAACCGTCCGGCAAAAAAATCGCCGCCGATCCAGACAATGTACGCCAGATACAACAACACACCGGCAAACAAGGAAATCTGACTGCGGTCCGGCTCGAAATACAGGGTAATCCCTGCCATCAAAATGCCAAAGATTGTCACCGTATCCCAATTGATCGAGTTCAAGAAATAATCCAGTCCCTGCAAAACCAGCAGACTCTTGGAAATGTCCGTATTCAACTTTGCATAAGCGGTATTTGGGAATGGAAAGCCAAAGTAAAACAATGAGAACAATTCCCATAAAAGGATGGGGATTAACCCGATCATAATTCTCCCAAGACCCGCTTTTCGCGGACTTGTCCTCCACCAAGCAAAAAACAAGGCAGGCGCCACCAACAGGAGCGCATCCGGGCGGTTCAAGACGATCAGCGATGAAATGAAGGACAAATACAGCAGGTTTGGTTTATCCACCAGGAATACAATCATGAAAAGAATCAACAGGAAATGAGTGAGCGGATTCTCCAACCCGGATGTGGAAAAATCAATGAACCCGTTAGACAAACTCAGGGTGAAGACAGCCAGACCGAGCGACAGAACCCCCGGCTTTGAAATACGCGTCATCAACAGATAGACAGCGAGGGATGAAAACAGAATGGATAGGATGAATGTGATGTAGAACAATGCGCCCGGCAGGCTTGGAAAGATCAACCCGCTGGCAAAATACACCAGCGCTATCAGGAACATCCATAATGGATGGGTAAACGCCTGCACACGGACAAAGGGGTTGTATCCCAGCCCGTACCCGGCAAGGAAGTTTTCCACTACGCGGAAGGTGATGATGCTGTCATCCGATGTCCAGGCGCTGCGAATTACAAGCAGGGTATACAATCCTAGCAATATAAAAACAATCACCATGGTATCTTTTTGGAGATGTCTCATTAACTCTTCCGAAAGGCTTGTTTGTCGAAATTCCTTTGAGAACGTTTCTTAAATTCTTTTTTGGACACGGATCACGTGGATTTCACGGAAAAAACCGTGTTGGTCTGTCCAATCGGTGTACTTAATAAGATTGATTGGACTTACATAAAATTATTTGTCTCTTTGGCAGTTGACCGCCGACGGCAAACCGCGGTCAGTGGTCGGCGGTCAAATTTTGGGAGTTTTACCTAAGTCCTGATTACTACAAAATTCGTTTTTAGCGTAGAGCCACAGAGAATAGGGAATCATATTCATCAGAATGCTTGCGGCTCAACCCGCCAGCAAGCGCTTCGCCGCTTTGTTATGCTTCTCGATCAACTTGCCCTGATCCACTGCCACGAGTTGACCTTCCTTGACGACGGCTTTGCCGCCCACAAAGGTGTAATCCACGTTGACGGATTGACCGAAGACAATTGCCGAAACGGGGTCGTGCATTCCGGCATAACCGAGTTTGTTCAAGTTGACAGCGAAGAAGTCGGCGCACTTTCCACTTTCCAAACTGCCAATATCTTTACGTCCCAACACCGCCGCGCCGCCGCGGGTACCGAGATACAAGGCTTCACGCGCCGTCATCAATTTTCGATTGGGGTCGTTCGAGAGAGAATAGCCCGTCAGTCCCTCTTTGACGCGGGAGACGAGCATGGCATTTCGCACTTCTGCAAGGAGATGCGAGCCGTCATTGGATGCAGAACCGTCCACGCCCAAGCCGACGTTCACGCCTGCTTTCCGGTATTCCTTGACCGGAGCGATCCCTGACGCCAAACGCATGTTCGAGGTGGGGCAATGCGCCACGCCGCAGTTATGGTTGGCGAAAACTTTTATCTCTTCGTCATTGACCCAGACCGCGTGCGCAAACCAGACGTCGTCACCGACCCAGTCCACTTCCTGCATGTAGCCGACGGGACGACGACCGAACATCTGCACGCAGAATTGTTCTTCGTCTTCAGTTTCGGCTAAGTGCGTGTGGAGATGTACGCCATACTTCCGCGCGAGTTTGGCGGATTGTTTCATCAAGTCGGACGTGACGCTGAACGGGGAACAAGGCGCAAGCACAATTTGAGTCATCGAGCCGGGTTTGGCGTCGTGATATTCTTCAATCAGGCGTTGGGAGTCTTTAAGGATGTTCTCTTCGGTATCCACCACACTATCGGGTGGGAGTCCGCCTTTGGATTCGCCGAGGGACATCGAGCCGCGGGAGGCGTGAAGGCGTAATCCAAGTTCGAGGGCAGCGGCAATTTCATCGTCGAGTTTTGAGCCGTTGGGATAGAGGTAGAGAT